>NZ_BAABBP010000012.1:0-100478 GCF_039538025.1 Comamonas faecalis | reverse complement strand
GTTGATGCAGCAGCAAGGAGCACGGGGATGAGTGCGCCCGAAAGCAGGGCGCGGGCCGCCAAAAGGGGCAAAACGCCCCGATCGGCGGGCAAAAAAATAGTTGCCCCTGCCGAAGTCAACTCAAATTGCATCATCTGAAAAATAGCCCAGACGTAGCACGCCTGGAGGTGAGTTATTCAGAGCATCCTTAACAGGCCCTAGAAGAATTCAGCCGCAAGAATCAGAGTGCTTGCGGTCGAACTCCGGCCTATCCTGACTCCCAGGATGCAAGATTGCAGGACACATGACATGAACACCCAGACCTACGACACCGCTGAAGCACGCTGGGCCGCAGTACAAGCACGCGACGTCGCTGCCGACGGCTGGGTCTACGCTACGCGCACCACGGGCGTGTACCGGCAACCTGGCTCCGCGGCGCGCCTGCCCAAGCGCGAGAACGTGGAATTCTTCGACTCGGCCGAGGCTGCCGAGGAAGCAGGCTACCGCAGGAGCCACCGAGCCCATGGTGATCAGGTCAGCGCCGCGGCTGAGCGCGCAGCACGAGTGGCCTGCGCCTGCCGCCTGATCGAGACCGCGCAGACACCACTTCCCCTGGCCGATCTGGCGGCCGAGATCGGTATGAGCCCATACCACTTTCATCGCATGTTCAAGGCCGAGACCGGATTGACGCCCAGTGCCTACGGCGCCGCCTGGCGCGCCCGCAGACTGCGTGAGGAATTGAGCAGCCCGCATGCATCAATTACCGACGCCATCTACGGCGCGGGGTTCAACTCCGACAGCCGGTTTTACGAGGCCTCCGGTCAGCGGCTGGGCATGCGCCCGCGGGACTGGCGCGAGGGTGGCGTCGGTGCGGTCATCCGCTTTGCCGTGGGCCAGTGCGCGCTGGGGGCGATCCTGGTGGCGCAGAGCCAGCGCGGCATCTGCGCCATCCTGCTGGGTGACGATCCGGATCGGCTCGTGCGCGAACTGCAGGACCAGTTTCCCAAGGCCGAGATCATCGGCGGCGATGCCGAGTTTGAGCAATTGGTGGCCGAAGTCGTGGGCTTCGTCGAAGCGCCGTCCATGGGGCTGCACCTGCCGCTGGACGTGCGCGGCACGGCGTTTCAGGAGCGCGTGTGGCGTGCCCTGCGCGAGATTCCGCCGGGCACGACGGTGAGCTACGCCGACGTTGCCGCGCGCATCGGCGCACCCAAAGCAACGCGCGCCGTGGCACAGGCTTGCGGGGCAAACCACATCGCCGTCGCCATCCCGTGCCGCCGCGTCGTGCGGCGCGACGGCCAACTGGGCGGCTACCGCTGGGGCGTGGAGCGCAAGCGCGAACTGCTGCGCCGGGAGTCAATTGACTGATGGCGCATCGGCCCATGACCCCATTCGGCGCCAAGCTCGACCGTCTGGACTGGGAAGACATCAACGTGCAACTCGATGCCGAGGGCCATGCCGTGCTGTCCGCGCCCGGCACCCTCGGCGGCCACCGCGGCAACGGACTGTACGGCCGCCTCGACTGCCGCGCGGCGCTGCAGGCCATTGCGCGCGGCGGCGTGATTTCTCCTGCGGATTGGAGACCGGGCTCAGCCCTGGGTGAGCGTGCGCACGAAGTCGCGGGTGCGGGCGTCCTGCGCGTTCTCGAAGATCGTGCGGGCGCCGCCTGCTTCGACGACGTTGCCGTCCTGCATGAACACCGTGTGGCTGGCGATCTGCGCGGCCAGGCGCAGGTCGTGGGTGGCCATCAGCATGGTCATGCCCTCGCGCGCCAGGTCGCCGAGCACCGAGACCACCTCGGCGGCCAGGCCGGGGTCGAGCGCCGATGTCGGCTCGTCGCACAGCAGCACCGCCGGCTCCAGCGCCAGCGCGCGGGCAATGGCCACGCGCTGCTGCTGCCCGCCCGAGAGATTGTTGGGCCAGGCGTCGGCCTTGTCGTGCAGGCCCACCTTATCCAGAAGCTGCAGCGCGCGTGCTCGTGCGCGCTCGCGCGGCCAGCGCTTGACGGTGACCAGTCCCTCCATCACGTTCTGCAGCGCGCTCTGGTGCGCAAACAGCTGGAAGTTCTGGAACACCATGCCCGTCTGCAGGCGGATGCGCTGGATCGCGTCCTGCGCCGGGCGCACGCCCGGGGTGAAGCTCAGGCGCTCGTCGCCCAGGGTCAGCGTGCCGCTGTCGGGAATCTCCAGCAGGTTGACGCAGCGCAGCAGCGTGCTCTTGCCGCTGCCTGACGGGCCGATGAGCGCGGTGACCTGGCCGGGGGCGATCTCCACGCTGATGCCGTGCAGCACCTCGGTGCCGGCAAAGGATTTGCGGATGTCCTGCAGGGCGATGGTCATCGCTGGCCCTCGGCAAAGATGGCGTGGCGGCTGAAATAGCGCTCCAGCCGTACCTGGGCCGACGAGAGCACCGAGCACAGCACCAGGTAGATCAGCGCGGCCTCCACGTAGAGCACCAGCGGCTCGTAGGTGACCGAGGCGATGCGCTGCGCGGCCTGGAAGATCTCGGGCACGGTGATGACGGCGGCCAGCGACGTGTCCTTCACCAGCGCGATGAAGGAATTGGCCAGCGGCGGCACGGCCACGCGCGCCGCCTGCGGCAGCACGGTGCGGCGCATGGCCTGCGCGCGCGTCATGCCGATGGCGTAGGCGGCATCCCACTGGCCGCGCGGAATGGCCTCGATGGCGCCGCGGATCACCTCGGCGTTGTAGGCGCCGACGTTGAGCGAGAAGCCGATGAGCGCCGCGGTGAGCGGATCCAGCACGATGCCCGCGCTGGGCAGGCCGTAGAAGATCACGAACAGCTGCACCAGCAGCGGCGTGCCGCGGATCAGCCAGATGTAGAAACGCACCAGCCAGACGATGGGCGCCGGGGCGAACAGCCGTGCCAGCGCCGCCCAGAAGGCCAGCAGCAGGCCGAAGGCGAACGACAACAGCGCCAGCGGGACGGTGAACTTGATCCCTCCGACCAGCAGTGGCCAGAGGGATTGCTGCATCAAATGGAGCCAGTCGGGCACGAATCCTCGGGAGTCGAAGCCGTGGACTCAGCGCAGCTTGGCGGAGAGGTCCTCGCCAAAGTAGCGCTCGGAAATCTGGCGGTAGCTGCCGTCGGCGACGATCTCGTCCAGCGCCTTGTCGATGGCGGCCTTGAGCGGCGCCTGGCCCTTGCGCATCAGCACGCCCGAGCGGCCGAACTCGGCGCTGTCGTCCTGCGCCACCACCTTCACCTTGGCCTGCGGCTGCTGCTTCTTGAAGTCCAGGTAGGACAGGTAGTCGTTGACGGTGGCATCCACGCGGCCCGCCAGCAGCAGCGCGATGGCGTCGTTGAAGCCCTGCACTGCCACCACCTGCGCGCCGTTGGCCTCGGCCAGCTTGGCAAAGTTGCTGCTGATGCTGTTGGCCGAGCGCTTGCCCTTGAGGTCGGCAAAGCCGTTGATTGCGTCGTTGTCGGCGCGCACGACGAGCGCTGCGGCCGAGGCGATGTAGGGCTTGGAGAAGTCGTACTTGGCCTGGCGCTCGGGCGAGATGCCCACCTGGTTGATGACCACGTCGTAGCGGTTGACGTTGAGTCCGGCGATCAGGCCGTCCCACTTGCCCTCGACGAACTCGGGCTTGACGCCCAGCTTGGCGGCGATGGCGCGGCCGATCTCCACGTCAAAACCCACCAGCTGGTTGTCCGAGGGCTGGTGGAAGGTGAAGGGCGCATACGTGCCTTCGGTGCCGATGCGGATCACGCCGGCCTTCTGGATGGCCGCCAGGTCGTCGCCTGCTGCGACGGCAGGCGCCTGGGCCAGCAGCGCCGCAGTGGCAATGCCGGCGGCCAGGCAGATTTTCTTGAGCAGCTTCATGGTGATTCCTCGCAGTGCGCGACAGCCGCGCGGTGAACCGGCAAAGTATGCGCGCTCTTGGGCAGGAGGGCCGCGCAGTGCATAGACCGTTTGGCAATGTGCTTATGGGCTGTGCACGCCTGCGCCGGGCAGGCCTGCGCGTCAGTCGGGCGCGCTCTCGTCGTCCTGGGGCTGATCGGCCTGGGCTTCATCGATGCTGGCGTCATTCGAGGTCTCGGCCGGCTGCGCCGCGTCTTTTTTGCGCTGCAGCGCCTGGCGCACCGTGGCTTTGTCGCCGGCGGTGGCGAACTTGCTGTATTTGCCCAGCAGCGTGACCAGCTGGCCGTAGATGCGCGGGTTGCCGGCCAGGCATTCGCGCTGCTCCAGGAAGTCGGCCTCGCCCGAGAAATTGCCCACCAGACCGCCGGCTTCGGTGACCAGCAGGCCGCCAGCGGCCACGTCCCAGATCGACAGGCCGGATTCGAAGAAGCCGTCGCTGAAGCCCGCGGCGACATAGGCCAGATCCAGCGCCGCGGCGCCCTGGCGGCGCAGGCCGGTGGTGCGCTGCATCACGTCGCTCATCATCAGGAGGTAGGTCTGGAAGTCGTCGCCTGGGCGGAAGGGAAAGCCGGTGGCGATCAGGCATTCGCCCAGCCGCGTGCGCTTGGAGACGCGGATGCGCCTGTCGTTCATGAAGGCGCCGCGCCCGCGCGTGGAGGTGAACAGGTCGTTGCGCGTGGGGTCGTAGACCACGGCGTGCTCGATGCGGCCCTTGAATGCCAGCGCGATGCTGACGCAATAGACCGGAAAGCCGTGGATGAAGTTGGTGGTGCCGTCCAGCGGGTCGATGATCCACTGATAGTCCGAGTGGCGCGAGCCGCGCTCGCTGCCCGACTCTTCGGCCAGGATGGCGTGGCCGGGGTAGGCGGTGAGCAGCGTGTCGATGATGGCCTGCTCGGCCGCCTGGTCGACCTCGGTGACGAAGTCGTTGATCTGTTTTTGCGATACGCGCACGGCCTCGACGTCGAGGGCGGCGCGGTTGATGATCGCGCCTGCGGCGCGGGCGGCCTTGACGGCCACGTTGAGCATGGGGTGTTGGCTGGACGACATGAATTGTGGGGGATGTGCGTAGCGGCGCTGCGGCCGGGGTTGCTGCCAGCGGCGATGCGCGGCGCAAAGGAGCGATTTTATCTGCATGGCCCCGGGCCTGCATGGGTGGCTGCGACAATCGGGCAATGCATACGCGCTTCATCCTGATTCAGACCAGCCATGCGGGCAACGTGGGCGCTGCGGCGCGCGCCATCAAGACCATGGGTTTTGGCGAGCTGGCGCTGGTGGCGCCGCGCTGGCCCAATGTGCTGCGCCGCGAGGAGACCATCCAGCGCGCAAGCGGCGCCACAGACGTGCTGGCCAACGCGCGCATCGTCGCCACGCTGGACGAGGCACTGGACGGCGTGAGCCATCTGTGCGCCACCGCGATGACGCCGCGCGACTTTGGCCCGCCCACGCGCACGCCGCGCGCGCACCTGCAGGCGCTGGTGCACCAGGAGCTGGCCGCGCGCGCGGCAGCGGCAGGCGGTGAAGCGGACGGCGAGGCGGCGCATTCGCCCCTGGGGCAGGGCATTGCCTTCCTGTTTGGCTGCGAGCGCTTTGGCATGGCCAATGAGGACGTGTACCGCTGCGACGTGGCGCTGTCGATTCCGACCAATGCGCAGTTCGGCTCGCTCAACCTGGGCGCTGCGGTGCAACTGATTGCCTACGAGTGGCGCCTGGCGCTGGAACTGCTGGAGCCGCAGGGCGAAGGGCCTGGCGCGTGCAGCGGCCCGCCAGCCGCGCGCGCCGACGCGGCGCAGCTGGCGGGCATGCTGGCGCACTGGCAGCAGGCGCTGGAGAGCGTCGGCTTTCTGGATCCGCAGGCGCCCAAGAAACTGATGCCGCGCCTGAACCAGCTGTTCAACCGCGCGCAGCCGACGCAGGAGGAAATCCACATCCTGCGCGGTGTCGCCAAGGCGATGATCGAGGCGGCGCAGCGAAGCCGCTAGACTCCGAAACCATTTTCCATCCATAACGACAACCCCATGTTTTCCCGCCTGCGATCGGACATCCAGTGCATTCTTGAACGCGACCCGGCCGCGCGCAGCCGCTTCGAGGTGGTGACCTGTTACCCGGGGCTGCACGCCATCTGGCTGCAGCGCGGCGCGCACTGGTGCTGGCTGCATGGCCTGAAGTGGCTGGGACGATTCATCTCGCACCTGGGACGTTGGTTCACCGGCATCGAGATCCACCCCGGCGCGGTGATCGGCGAGCGCGTCTTCATCGACCACGGCATGGGCGTCGTGATCGGCGAGACGGCGGTGGTGGGCGACGGCTGCACCATCTACCACGGCGTGACGCTGGGCGGCACCTCGCTGTACAAGGGCGCCAAGCGCCATCCCACGCTGGGGCGCGACGTGGTGGTTGCCGCCGGCGCCAAGGTGCTGGGCGGCTTCGAGGTGGGCGACGGCGCCAAGATCGGCAGCAACGCGGTCGTCATCAAGCCAGTGCCTGCGGGTGCCACGGCGGTGGGCATACCGGCGCGCATCGTTCCCTCCAAGGCGGGCCACAGCGCCGACGTGACCGAGCAGCACCGGGACGAGCCGCCCAAGTTCAGCGCCTATGGCGTGACCGCGCAGCAGGACGACCCGCTGACGCAGGCCATGCGTGGGCTGGTCGACAGCGCGGCGACGCAGGAGCACCAGATCACCTTGCTGTGGCAGGCGATCGAGAAGCTCTCGCAGGCCACGCACCAGGGCGGTGACTGCGTGCCCGGCGACGCCGCCCTGCAGGAGCAGTTCCCGGCCGCCAGGCTCAACGACATCATCGGCAAATAGTGGCTGCGGCGCGCGGGCGTGCTTGCGCGTTGTCGAACGACAGGAATTTTCCCCATGGACGTCCCCCAAGCCCTGCGCCAGCGCCGTTCGGTGCGCGCCTTCCTGCCTGAGGTACCGCAGGCCGCGCTGGTGCAGGCGCTGCTGCGCGAGGCGGCCCAGGCCGCGTCGGGCGGCAACCTGCAGCCCTGGCGCGTGCTGGCGCTGACCGGCGAGCCATTGCGGCAAGTGCTTGCCGCTGTGGCCCGTGCCGAGGCCGAGAACGGCCCCGCCAACCAGTCCTACCCGCCCAGCCTGTGGGAGCCCTACCGCACGCGCCGCTTTGCCAATGGCGAGGACTTGTACCGCACCATCGGCATTCCGCGCGAGGACAGGGCCGCGCGTCTGGAGCAACTGGCCAGGAACGCGGCGTTCTTCGGCGCCCCGGTGGGTATCTTCGTCTGCGTGGACGAGCGCATGGGCCTGCCGCAGTGGTCCGACCTGGGGATTTACCTGCAGTCGCTGATGCTGCTGGCAGTGCACCACGGCCTGGCCACCTGCGCGCAAGGGTTCTGGCGCCGCTACGCCGGCACGCTGCAGCAGGCGCTGGCGCTGCCCGAGCCCTACCACGTGGCCTGCGGCGTTGCGCTGGGTTATGAAGACAGGGCCGCGCCCATCAACACCCTGCGCTCCACGCGTGCGCCCTGGGAGGAATGGGCCGAACTGCGCGGGTTTTCTTGAATCTGCCTGTGTAGCGGACGGGACGCGTCAGCGCGCCGCGCTCTTGGGCCGGAAGGCCTTGCACACCGCGTCGCGCGTCTGCAGGTAGGGGCCGCCGATCAGGTCGATGCAGTAGGGCACGGCGGCAAAAATGCCGGGAACGAGCTGCTCGCCCGCACCGTCCTTGAGGCCCTCCAGCGTCTCGGCGATCGCCTTGGGCTGGCCGGGCAGGTTGATGATCAGGCTGCTGCCGCGTACCACGGCCACCTGGCGCGACAGGATGGCCGTGGGCACGAAGTGCAGGCTGATGCGGCGCATCTGCTCGCCAAAACCGGGCATCTCCTTGTCGGCCACGGCCAGCGTTGCCTCGGGCGTCACGTCGCGCGGCGAGGGGCCGGTGCCGCCGGTAGTGAGGATGAGGGAGCAGCCCATGCCCGCCAGCTCCACCAGCGTGGCGCTGATGCGCTCCTGCTCGTCGGGAATCAGGCGCGGCTCGAAGGTGATCGGGTTGTGCAGCGCTCGCTTGAGCCAGTCGTGCAGCGCGGGCAGGCCCTTGTCCTGGTAAGTGCCACTGCTGGCGCGGTCGCTGACGGAGACGATGCCGATGGTGACGGGCTCGGGGGTGGTGGCGGGCTGGGTCATGGCGTGTCTCCTCGTCGTCGGTCAGGTCTGTTGTTGGCGCTCCACTGTAATGTGTTCGCGCAGCATCTGGAACAGCTCGCGAAAGGCCCGGCTCTTGCGTGGCGCCAGGCCTTGCGAGACGCTGGCGCGCCCCTCGGGCGGCGCATCCTTGCGCGCCTGGCGGATCAGCGCGCGCAGCTGCTGGCTGTCGGTGCCGGGGTATTGCTCCATCCATTGCGCCAGCGCCTGGTCGTCGGCCAGCAGGCGCGAGCGCCATTGTTCGCTCAGATGCAGCACCAGGGTGTCCTCGGCGCTGCCGCTTTGCTGCTCGGCAAGCGCCGCGCGGATGGCATCGACCTGATCCTCGTCCAGCTTGCGCATCAGCTTGCCGATGAACTGCATCTGGCGCCGGCTGCCTTCGAAGTCGGTGATGCGCTTGTGCTGGGCCAGCGCGTCGAGCAGTTTTTCGGGCAGCTCCAGGCGTTCGAGCAGGTCGGCGCGCAGCTGCAGCAAGTCCTGGCCAAGGCGCTGCAGGGCGTCGCTCTCGCGCTTGAGGTCGGTCTTGCTGACCTCGGTGCCTTTGAGCTCGGCCTTGAGCTGAAGATCCAGCTCGCTGCCTTCGGCAACGAAGCGGCCTTTGACGTAATAGCCTTTTTGGGGTTTGCGGGACATGGCAGAAAGAAATGCGGTGCGCGGCCCGGGCAACGGGGACGGCGGGCGCAGCAGGTGCGAAGGGGCAAGTATCATAGCCGTCGCTATGAATCACACCGCTTCGCGCACGCCGCGCGCCTCCTCCATTTCTTCCGTTTCTTCAGACAGCGCGCAGGCGCAGACGGGTTTCAGCTATTCCCGTGTCTTTTTCGAAGACCTGGTCGACCAGGCGCTGGCACATGCCCGCAAGCTGGGCGCGACCGATGCGGGCGCCGACGCCTCCGAGGGCTGCGGCCTGTCGGTCAACGTGCGCAAGGGCGAGCTGGAGACCGTGGAGCGCAACCGCGACAAGTCGCTGGGCGTGACCGTATACATCGGCCAGCGCCGGGGCAATGCCAGCACCTCCGACTTCTCGCCCGAGGCGGTGCGGCGCACGGTGCAGGCGGCCTACGACATTGCGCGCTTCACCGCCGAAGACCCGGCCGCCGGCCTGCCCGATGCCGAGGACATTGCGCCGCAGGCCGAGCACCGCGACCTGCAGCTGTTCCATCCCTGGATGGTCGATGCCGAGGAAGCCGCGCGCCTGGCGCTTGAGTGCGAGGCGGCGGCGCTGGCCACGCATCGGCGCATCACCAACAGCGAGGGTGCGGGCGTGTCGGCGCAGCAAAGCCATTTCTTCAGCGCGCACACGCGCGGCTTTCGCGGCGGCTATGCAAGCTCGCGCCACAGCCTGTCGGTGGCGCCGATCGCGTCGCTGCCCGGGCGGCGCGGCCAGATGCAGCGCGACGCCTGGTACACCAGCGAGCGCGACGCCGCCGACCTGGCATCGCCCGAGGCCGTGGGCCGCTACGCAGCCGAACGCGCGCTCTCGCGCCTGGGCGCGCGCAAGATTCCGACCACCGAATGCCCGGTACTGTTCGAGGCGCCGGTGGCCGCCGGCCTGCTGGGCGCGTTCACGCAGGCCGTAAGCGGCGGCGCGCTGTACCGCAAAAGCAGCTTTCTCGTCGACGCGCTGGGCAAGCGCATCTTCCCGGCGCACATCGACATCCATGAAGACCCGTTCGTCATTGGCGGCAAGGGCAGCTCGCCGTACGACGACGAGGGTGTGCGCGTCGCGCCGCGCAAGGTGGTCGACGGCGGGCGCGTCGCGGGCTATTTCCTGTCGAGCTACTCGGCGCGCAAGCTGGGCATGCGCACCACGGGCAACGCCGGCGGGTCGCACAACCTGGAGCTGACCTCGCGGCGCACCCGCGCCGGTGACGACCTGGACGCGATGCTGAAAAAACTGGGCACAGGACTGTTCGTCCTCGAGCTGATGGGCCAGGGCGTGAACTACGTCACCGGCGACTACTCGCGCGGCGCCAGCGGTTTCTGGGTCGAGAACGGCGAGATCGCCTTTCCGGTCCAGGAGATCACCATCGCCGGCAACCTCAAGACCATGTTCAAGGGCATCGAGGCCGTCGGTGCCGACGTCTACGGCATGGGCGCCAAGCGCGTGGGCTCCATCCTGGTCAACCGCATGAAGGTGGCCGGCAGTTGAGTGCCGCCCTCGCGCGCGCCGACTGGATCAAGGCGCTGGCGGTCATCGTCGCCTGGGGGCTCAATTTCGTCGTGATGAAGTGGGGGCTGCTCACGCTCTCGCCACTGCTGCTGTCGGCGCTGCGCTTTGCCGGCGCGTCGCTGCCGCTGCTGCTGTTCGTGCGTCGGCCGGCCAATCTGCCGTGGGCCCTGTTGGCCGCCTACGGGCTGGTACAGGGCGTGGGGCAGTTTGGCCTGTTGTTCACCGGGCTGAAGGTGGGCATGCCCGCCGGCATGGCGTCGGTGGTGCTGCAGGCGCAGGCCTTCATCACCGTGTTGATGGCCGCGGCCTGGCTGCACGAGCGCCCCCAGCCCTGGCAGTGGTGGGGCATGGTGATTGCGGCGCTGGGGCTGGTGTTCATTGGCAGCGCGCATGGGGCGTCGATGCGCGACATGACGCTGACCGGCTTCGTGCTGACGCTGGGCTCGGCCGCGATGTGGTCGCTGGCCACGCTGATCACGCGCCACGCGGCGCGCCATGGCGACTACGACGCCGTGCCCTTCATCGTCTGGAGCAGTGTGTTCCCCATCGTGCCGCTGCTGGCGCTGTCGGCCTGGCTGGAGGGCGGCGTGGTCGCGGTGCAGGCGCAGCTGCTGGCGCTGGGCTGGCGTGAGCTGGGCGTGGTGGCCTATCTGGCCGGCGCGTCCACGCTGCTGGGCTATGGGCTGTGGACGCAGTTGCTGCAGCGCTATTCGGCCAGCACCGTGGGGCCGCTGTCGATGCCGGTGCCGGTCATCGGCCTGCTGGCGGCCATGCTGCTGCTCGGTGAGCGCCCCACGCAGCTGCAGTGGCTGGGCACGCTGGCGGTTCTGGCCGGCATGGCGCTGAACCAGCTGGGTGGGCGCTGGGTGGCGGCGCGGCGCTGATGCGCCCGCCTGCATCAGCCGAACTGCCCAGCCCTTTATGCCCCTCCGGCGATGTGCCGGGCAATCGCCTCGCCCACCTCGGTCGTGCCGGCGCTGCCGCCCAGGTCGGGTGTGCGCGGGCCGCTGCGCAGCACGGCTTCGATCGCGCTGACGATGGCGTCGTGCGCCGCGCGGCCCGCGCCCTGGCCGCCGGTCAGGTGGTCGAGCATCAGCGCGCCTGACCAGACCATCGCAATCGGGTTGGCGATGTTCTTGCCGTAGATGTCGGGCGCCGAGCCGTGCACCGGCTCGAACAGGCTCGGGAATTGGCGCTCGGGGTTGAGGTTGGCCGACGGCGCCAGGCCGATGGTGCCGGTCGTCGCCGGCCCCAGGTCCGACAGGATGTCGCCAAACAGATTGGTTGCGGCCACCACGTCGAAGCGCTCGGGCTGCAGCACGAAGCGCGCGGCCAGGATGTCGATGTGGTGCTTGTCCCAGGCGACGCCCGGGTAGTGCGCGGCCATGGCCTCGGCCTGCCTGTCCCACCAGGGCATGCTGATCGCGATGCCGTTGCTCTTGGTGGCCAGCGACAAGTGCTTCTTCGGACGGCTTTGCGCCAGGTCGAACGCGTATTTCAACAGCCGCTCGGCGCCCACGCGCGAGTAGACCGACTCCTGCACCACGATCTCGCGCTCGGTGCCCTCGAACATCACGCCGCCCAGCGCGGTGTATTCGCCCTCGGTATTCTCGCGCACCACCAGGTAGTCGATGTCGCCGGGCTTCTTGCCCGCCAGCGGGCAGGGCACGCCGTCGAACAGGCGCACCGGGCGCAGGTTGATGTACTGGTCGAACTCGCGGCGGAACTTCAGCAGGCTGCCCCACAGCGACACATGGTCGGGCACGGTGTCCGGCCAGCCCACGGCGCCAAAGTAGATCGCATCCATGCCCGATAGCTGCGCCTTCCAGTCGTCCGGCATCATCTGGCCGTGCTGGGCGTAGTATTCGCAGCTTGCCCACTCGAAGGCGTGCAGTTCCAGTGCCAGGCCAAAGCGCGTGGCCGCGGCCTGCACGGCGCGCAGGCCCTCGGGCATGACCTCGCGGCCAATGCCGTCGCCGGCGATGACGGCAATGCGGTGGGAGCGGGGCATGGGCGGTCTCCTCCTGAAATCGTTGTGGTTTGCTCTTGGGAATCAACCCGCCAGCGCTGCCTTGACTGCGGCGCTGGCCGCGCCCATGTCGGCCTTGCCGGCCAGGCGGGCCTTGACCGCGCCCATGACCTTGCCCATGTCGGCGGGCGACGTGGCGCCCAGCTCGGCAACGATGGCTTGCACCGCCTGGCGCACCTCGTCGTCCGACATGCGCGCCGGCAGGTAGGCCTGCAGCACGGTGGTTTCGGCCTTTTCCTGATCGGCCAGATCCTGGCGGCCCGCTGCCTCGAAGGCGGTGATGCTGTCCTTGCGCTGCTTGAGCATTTTGTCGAGCACGGCGATGACGGCGGCGTCGTCCAGCTCGATGCGCTCGTCCACCTCTTTTTGCTTGATCGCCGCCAGCAGCAGGCGGATGGTGGCCAGGCGCGCGCTGTCCTTGGCGCGCATCGCGGTCTTCATGTCTTCGGTTATCTGTGCTTTCAGGCTCATGGCGTGCTCCAAAGTGAATGCGGAAAACAAAAAACCCGCGCCAGGCGTCCCGAGCGCGGGTTGATTGGGGCGCAGTGAAACGCCGCGCTGTATCAGTACAGCTTCTTGGGCAGCTGCATGCTGCGCACGCGCTTGTAGTGGCGCTTGACGGCTGCGGCCTTTTTGCGCTTGCGCTCGGCCGTGGGCTTTTCGTAGAACTCGCGGGCGCGCAGATCGTTGAGCAGGCCCAGCTTTTCGATGGTGCGCTTGAAGCGGCGCAGGGCCACGTCAAAGGGTTCGTTTTCTTTTACACGAATGGTCGTCATCAGTGAAGGTATCCAGAAATGATTGTGCCGGCAGCGGGTTGGCAGGAAGATCGGGCCTGTCAGCCTTGCGCGGCGGTTGTGCCCCGTCTCGTAACTAGTATTTGGCCGGCGGGGCGATTGCCAGCAAAGTCGGGCATTATAACCGTCAAACTGTCTTTGGCAAGGCCTGCGCGCAGGCCAGGGCGCTGGCCCAGGCCCACTGGAAGTTGTAGCCGCCCAGCCAGCCGGTGACGTCGACCACCTCGCCGATGAAGTACAGCCCTGGTTGCCCCCGCGCCTGCATGTCCTGCTGCTGCAATGCCTGCACGTCCACGCCGCCCAGCGTCACCTCGGCCTTGCGCCAGCCTTCGGTGCCCGACGGCGTGATGCGCCAGTCGGCCAGCTGCGCCGCCAGCTGCAGCAGCGCCTTGTCGCTGGCCTCGTTCACCGGGCGCTGCCATGCCGGCTCTTGCGCGCACCAGGCGTCGGCCAGGCGCGCGGGCAGCCACTGCGCGAGCAGGTTGGCGATGTGTTTCTTTGACTGCGCCTTGGCCTGCAGCAACTCCTGCGCCAAGTCCACGCCCGGCGCCAGGTCGATGTGCAGCGCCTGGCCGGCGTGCCAGTAGCTGGAGATTTGCAGCACCGCCGGCCCGGACAGTCCGCGGTGGGTGAACAGCAGGTCTTCGTCGAACGCCATGCGCTGCTTTTTCTCGCCGCAGGCAATGCGCACCGGCAGGCTGACGCCGGCCAGCTGCGCGTAGGACGCCCACTGCTGGGCGTCGAAGGTCAGCGGCACCAGGCCGGGGCGCAGCGCGGTGACCGGCAGGCCGAACTGGCGTGCCAGGCGGTGGCCAAGGTCGGTCGCGCCGATCTTGGGGATGGACAGACCGCCGGTGGCGACGACCAGGCTGGGCGCCTCTGCCGGGCCGCGTTCGGTATCCAGTAAATAGCTGCCGTGGGCAGCGTCGAACGACACCTTCCGAATCTGGCAGGGCTGCAGGTGCTCGACGCGCCCGCGCGCGCATTCGGCCAGCAGCAGGTCGATGATGGCCTGCGCCGAGCCGTCGCAGAACAGCTGGCCCTTGTGCTTTTCATGCCAGGCGATGCCGTGGCGCTCGACCAGGACGATGAAATCCTGCGGCGTGTAGCGCGCCAGCGCCGAGCGGGCAAAGCGCGGGTTGGTGCCCACGTAGTGCTGCTGCGGCGCACGCGCGTCCAGCAGCCGGTTGGTGAAATTGCAGCGCCCGCCGCCGGAGATGCGGATCTTCTCGGCCACGCGCGCGGCGTGGTCGAGCAGCAGCACGCGCAGGCCGCGCTGGCCGGCGACGGCGGCGCACATCAGGCCGGCCGCGCCCGCGCCCAGCACGATGGCGTCATACCGCTGGGCTGCCGTCATGGCGCACCGCCCAGCATGCCCAGGCCAGCGAGCATGACGACCAGGATGAGCAGTGGCGTGACCCAGCGCAGCAGCCAGCCCAGGATGCGCGCCAGCGCGGCGTTGGCGGTCCGTCCCTGGCTGGACAGCGCCTGGGCGAAGGCGCGGTCGCCCCAGACCCAGCCGACGAACAGCGCCAGCGCAATGCCGCAGGTAGGCATCAGCAGGTTGGAGGACAGGTGGTCGGCCCAGTCGAACAGGCTGCGCCCGCCGGGGCGAAAGTGCGCCAGCAGGTTCAGGCTGAGCGCGCAGCCCGCGCCCAGCACCATCAGCACCGCCAGCGTGGCCAGGATGGCCGTGGGCCGGCGCCAGTGCAGGTGCTCGCACAGGATGACGACCGGCACCTCCATGATCGAGAGCATGGCGCCGGTGGCGGCGATGGCCGTGAGCACGAAGAACACGGCCAGCAGCACCGCGCCGCCGGGCATTTGCGCGAACACCGCGGGGATGGTGATGAACACCAGCGCCGGGCCGGCGCTGGGCGCAAAGCCCAGGCTGAACACGGCCGGGAAGATGGCCATGCCCGCCAGCAGCGAGACGCCCAGATCGGCCAGCATCACGCGGGTGGCGGTGGCCGGGATGTTCTGGCCGGGCGTGAAGTAGCTGCCGTAGGTCATCATCGTGCCGATGCCGATCGACAGCTTGAAGAAGGCCAGCCCCATTGCGGTGAGCACGACGGCGGGCGTGATGCGGCTCCACTCGGGCTTGAACAGAAAGGCCAGCGCCTGCGCCGTGCCCGGCAGCGTCAGGCTGTAGGCGCCCAGCAGCAGTAACAGCACGAACAGCAGCGGCATGAGCTTGCGGGTCATGGCCTCGATGCCGCCGCGCACGCCCATCAGCAGGATGGCGCTGATGAACACCAGCACCGCCCATTGCCACAGCACGGTCTGCAGCGGCGAGGCGATCAGCGCGTCGAACGTGGCCTGGGTGCGCCCCGGATCGGCGTGCAGCAGGTTGCCCGTCAAGGCCTTGAACATGTAGGCGAAGACCCAGGCGACGACCTCGGAGTAGAACGACAGGATGAGCAGGGCCGCGGCTACGCCGGCTACGCCGATCAGCCACCAGGGCAGGCGTGCATCCTCGGGCGTGAGCTGGCGCAGCGCGCTGATGGGGTTGGCGCGCGCCTGGCGGCCCATGGTGATCTCGGCAATCATCACCGGCAGGCCGATCAGCAGCGTGGCCAGCAGGTAGACCAGCAGAAAACCGGCGCCGCCGTTGGCGCCGGTGAGCGACGGGAACTTCCAGATGTTGCCCAGGCCCACGGCCGAGCCGAGCGTGGCGGCCAGGGCGCCGAAGCTGGACGAAAAACCGCCGCGAGGGGCGGCGGGGCGGGAACCGGTGGTGCGCATGGGCGGTGCGCCGGCGGGCGCTGGCAGGTGTCGGATGTCGGGCGGGGCGCAGGAGGCGCGAAAGGGGCGCCATTGTGCCCCAAGGCCGTGGCCGCGCCCCGTGGCGCAGTTCAATCCGCGCCGCTCGTGCCGTTATCCGCCCGTGGCTGCGCGGTGTCCGCGCCGCGCCACTGCCCGCCCAGCGCGCGGTATAGCGCGACGCGGTTGTCCTGCTCGGCCTGTTGCAGCGCGATCAGGCCTTGCTGGGCCGCGTACAGGCTGCGCTGGGCGTCGAGCACGGACAGGTAGTTGTCGGCGCCCAGGCGCCAGCGCGCTTGCGACAGTTCCAGCGCCTGCTCGCTGGCCGCCACCAGCGACTGCTGCGCCTGCAGGCGCTCGTCCAGCGTGACGCGGTCGGCCAGCGCGTCGCGCACCTCGCGGAATGCGCTCTGGATGGCTTTCTCGTACTGCGCCTGGGCGCTGTCGCGTGCCAGCTCGGCGGCGCGCAGGTTGGCGCGGTTGCGCCCGCCGTCCAGCAGCGGCAGGCGGATCTGCGGGGCAAAGCTCCAGGTGCCGTTGCCGCCGGCAAACAGCCGCGAGAGTTCGTCGCTGGCGGTGCCGGCCGAGGCAGTGAGCGTGATGCTGGGAAAGAACGCTGCGCGTGCCACGCCGATCTGCGCGTGGCTGGCCACCAGCGTGCGCTCGGCCGCCTGCACGTCGGGGCGCGCCAGCAGCACGCTGGATGGCAGGTTTGGCGCCACCGCGGGCAGCGCGGTGACGGGCGCGGTCAGCAGCGCCCGGTGCGCCTGCTCGGTCATCGCGCGGGTGGCCTGGTCGAGCGATGGGGCAGCCGGTGCCGGGACGTCTGCAGTGGCGCTGGGCGGCAGCCACTGCGCGGGCACCGGGCCGCCGGCCAGCAAGTCCAGCGCGTTGCGGTCGCGCGCCACCTGGGCCTGGGTGGCGGCCAAGTCGACGCGGGCGCTGTCCACCGTGGTCTGCACCTGCGCCAGCGTCAGCGCGGACGCTGCGCCCAGGCGGTGGCTTTGCTCCGTCAGCTGCAGTTGCTGCTGGCGCGCCTGCAGCGTGGCGCGGGCCAGTTGCAGGCGTCGGGCGTCGGCGTCCAGCGCCACCCAGGCCTGGGTCAGCTCGGCCACCAGCGCAATGCGCGCGCTTTGCAGGTTGTCCTGGCTGCGCAGAAATTCCTGCAGCGCCGCTTCGTTGAGGTTGCGCACGCGGCCCCAGAAGTCGATCTCGTAGCTGGCCAGGCCGATGCTGGCGCTGTACTGGCTGGTGGTGCTGGCGCGGCCTGCGGCGGTGAGGTCGTCCGCGGTGCGTGCGCGGCTGGCGCCGGCGCCAGCGCTCACCGTCGGCCACAGGTCGGCGCGCGAGACGCCGTACAGCGCCCGTGCGCGCTCGACGGCCAGCAGCGACTGGCGCAGGTCGCGGTTGTCGGCCAGCGCCTGGCCCAGCAGCGCGCGCAGGCGCGGTGGCTGCACAAAGGCCTGAGGGCCGGGCGCGGGTAGGGGCGCTGCGTTTGCGGGCTGCTTGGGGGCGCCTGCGTCCAGCCGTGCGGGCACGGGCAGGGCGGGGCGCTCGTAGTCGGGGGCCAGCGACATGCAGGCCGTCAGCAGCAGTGGCGCTGCGGCCAGCAGCGCCAGGCGGCGGGAGTGGGGGGGTGCGGTGGTCATGGCGTGGCGGGCGTGGCCGGGGTGTCTGCGGCGGCATCGGCAGCGCGGCGCGTGAACGCGCGGCGCACGACCAGGAAGAACACCGGCACGAAGAAGATGCCCAGAATCGTCGAGAACACCATGCCGCCGAGCACCGCGGTGCCGATGGCGTGGCGCCCGCCGGCGCCGGCGCCGGTGCCCAGCGCCAGCGGCAGCACGCCAAAGCCAAAGGCCAGCGACGTCATCAATATGGGGCGCAGGCGCATGCGCACTGCCTGCACCGTGGCGTCGATCAGGGAGAGGCCGCGCTCCTGCAGCTGCACCGCGAACTCGACGATCAGGATGGCGTTCTTGGACGCCAGCCCCACGGTGGTCAGCAGGCCGACCTGGAAGTACACGTCGTTGGCCAGGCCGCGGGTATAGGTGGCAATCAGCGCGCCGATCACGCCCAGCGGCACGGCCAGCATGACCGAGAACGGTACGCTCCAGCTTTCGTACAGCGCGGCCAGGCACAGGAAGACGAAGAGGATGGAGACCGCGTAGAGCAGCGGAGCCTGCTGGCCCGACTGGCGCTCCTGCAGCGACGCACCGGTCCATTCCATGCCGATGCCCGGCGGCATGGTGCGCATGATGCGCTCGATCGCGTCCATCGCGTCGCCCGAGCTGGCGCCGGCGGCGGTGCCCGCCTGCATCTCCAGCGCCGGGCTGCCGTTGTAGCGCATCAGCTGGGGCGAGCCGCTGGACCAGGCGGTGGTCGAGAACGCCGCCAGGCGCACCATTTCGCCCTTGTTGTTGCGCACCGCCCACCGGCCGATGTCCTGCGGCAGCATGCGGTACGGCGCGTCGCCCTGGATGTAGACGCGCTTGACGCGGCCGTGGTGGATGAAGTCGTTGACGTAGGTGCCGCCCATGGCGCTGGACAGCAGGCTGTTGACGTCGGCCGTCGCCACGCCCAGCGCCGCGGCCTTGCGGTCGTCGACCTGCACGCGCAGCTCGGAGGTGTCGTCAAAGCCGGTGGTGCGCGTGTTGATCAGCGAGGGCTCGTCCTGTGCCGCGGCGATCATGTCGTCCTTGGCCTTGACCAGCGCCGCGTGGCCCAGGCCGTTCAAGTCCTTGAGCACGAAATTGATGCCTGCCTCCGAGCCCAGGCCGCGCACCGGCGGCGGCAGCGTGACGAAGATGCGTGCGTCGCGGATATGGGCCAATTCCTGCGTCGCCTTGCGCGCGATCGCTTCCGACGACTGCTCGGCCAGCGGGCGCTCGTCCCACGAGGTCAGGCGCACGAACATGCTGCCCGAGCTCTGGTTGCCGTTGAAGCCGAAGATGGCGTTGGTGCTGAAGACCTCGGGCATGTCCTTGAAGTACAGCCGGATCTGGTCCATCACCTCCTGCAGGCGTGCGTCGGTGGCGCCCGAGGGCAGGGTGACGTTGACGCGCACGAAGCCCTGGTCCTCGTTGGGCAGGAACGACGTGGGCAGGCGGTGGAACATGAAGGCCACGGCCGCCAGCACCACGGCGAACAGCACCGTCATGCGGCCGGTGCGGCGCAGCAGGCGCGCGACCGAGCCCTGGTAGCGGTTGCTCGACGCGTCGAAGTGGCGGTTGAACCAGACGAAGAAGCGGTCGAGCAGGCCCAGCGGCCCGCGGCGCAGCGCGCGCTGGCCGTGGGCGTGCGGCAGGGGCTTCAAGATGGTGGCGCACAGCGCCGGCGTGAGCGTGAGCGCGACGAACACCGACAGCGCCATGGCTGCGACGATGGTGACCGAGAACTGGCGGTAGATGACGCCCACCGAGCCGGCAAAAAAGGCCATCGGGATGAATACCGCCGACAGCGTCAGGCCGATGCCGACCAGTGCCGGCGTGATCTCGGCCATCGACTTGCGCGTGGCCTCCTTGGCCGGCAGGCCCTGTTCGCTCATCACGCGCTCGACGTTCTCGACCACGACGATGGCGTCGTCCACCAGCAGGCCGATGGCCAGCACCAGCGCGAACATGGTCAGCATGTTGATCGAGTAGCCCAGCACCGACAGCACGCCCAGCGTGCCCAGCAGCACGACGGGCACTGCAATCGCCGGGATCAGCGTGGCGCGCAGGTTCTGCAGAAAGATGAACATCACCAGCGTGACCAGCACCATGGCCTCGGCCAGGGTCTTGAGCACCTCCTTGATCGAGGCGCGCACGAAGGGCGTGGAGTCGGAGCTGACGAAGCCGGTGATGCCGTCAGGGAAGTATTGCGACAGCTCCTTGATCTTGGCGGCCACGTCGTCTGCCACCTTCATTGCGTTGGCGCCGTCGGCCAGCACGATGCCCAGACCCGCGCCGGGCTGGCCGTTGAGGATGGAGCGCACCGTCAGGTTGTCCGCCGCCAGCACCACACGCGCCACGTCGGCCATGGTGACCACGGCGCCGCCGGGCGTTGACTTGAGCACGATGGCCTTGAACTCGTCCACCGTCTGCAGCTTGGTGCGCGCAGTGACCGTGGCGTTGAGCATCTGGCCGGCAACGGCCGGCAGGTCGCCCAGCTGGCCGGCCGAGACCTGGGCGTTCTGCGCGTTCAGTGCCGCCGCCAGGTCGGACGGCATCAGCGCGTATTTCTCCATCAGCGCCGGATCCATCCAGATGCGCAGCGCGTACTGCGTGCCGAAGACGAACACGTCGCCCACGCCGTCGATGCGCGCGATCACGTCGACCACGTTGCTGTTGAGGTAGTCGCCAATCGTCACCTGCGAGACGCTCGGGTCGGGCGAGGTGAAGACGTAGGTGACGAGGAAGTCCTGGCCGCCCTTGTTGATGAACACGCCGCGGCTCTTGACCGCGTCGGGCAGGCGGTTCATTGCGCCCTGCATCTTGTTCTGCGCCTGCACCTGGGCCACGTCGATGTCGGCGCCCGGTGCAAAGGTCAGCGTGGTGCGCGAACGTCCGGCCGAGTCGCTGGTCGAGCTCATGTACAGCAGGTTGTCCAGGCCCTTCAACTGCTGCTCGATGACCTGGGTGACCGAGTTCTCCACCGTCTCGGCCGATGCGCCGGTGTAGGTGGTGTTGATGGTCACGCGCGGCGGCGCGATGTCGGGGTACATCTCCAGCGGCAGCGTGAAGATGGACATGGCGCCGGCGAGCATGATGACGATGGCCAGCACCCACGCGAACACCGGGCGGTTGATGAAAAACTGCGCCATGGCGGGGAATCTTTCTCAGGCGGCGGGGCGTTCAGGCGTGGCGGTGCTCACAGGAGCCGCGGCCGGCTGGGGCGGTGCCGGCGGCTGCCACGGCACGGGGGTGACCGCGTCGCCGGCGCGCACGCGCTGCGAGCCGTCGACCAGGATGCGGTCGCCCGCCTGCAGGCCCGAGAGCACCTCCCAGCGGTTGCCCACGGCCGCGCCGGTGGTGATGCGCCGCTGCTCGATCCTGTCGTCCGGCGTGACCAGCAGCACCGAGGCGTTGCCCGCCGGGTCGCGCGTCACCGCCTGCTGCGGCGCCAGCAGCGCCGCCTCGTTCACGCCAGCCTCCAGCACCGCGCGCACATACATGCCGGGCATCAAGAGGCCGCCCGGGTTGGGCACGGTCGCGCGCAGCGTCACCGTGGCGGTGCCGGGATCGACCTGCACGCCGTTGAACTGCAGTCGCGCGCGGTGCGCGTAGCGCGTGCCGTCGTCGAGCACGATGGTCACGCGCGCGTCGTCCTGCCCCTCGCGCACGAAGCGCCCCTGCGCCAGCGCCTCTTTCAGGCGCAGCACCTCGGTGCTGGGCTGGACGATGTCCACGTACAGCGGGTCGGTCTGTGTCACCGTGGTCAGCGCCTGCGCCTGGTTGGCCGTCACGAGCGCGCCGGGCGTGACCGTGGAGGTGGCGGTGCGACCGGCAATCGGCGAGCGGATCTGTGTGTACGCCAGGTTGATCTGCGCGGTCTTCACCGCCGCCTGCGCGACGGCCACGTCCGACTGCGCCAGCTGCAGCGCGGCCTGGCCGTCGTCGTACTGCTGGCGGCTGATCGCGTCGATCCTGACCAGCTCGGCGTTGCGCTGCGCGTTGGTCTGCGCCATGCCCAGGTTGGCGCGCGCCTTGGACAGCTGCGCCTGCGCGCTGGCCAGCTGGGCCTCGTAGGTGGCCGCGTCGATCTGGTACAGCGGCTGGCCGGCCTTGACCGTCGCGCCCTCGGTGAACAGCCGCTTTTGCACGATGCCGCCGACCTGCGGGCGGATCTCGGCGGACAGAAAGGCGTTGGTGCGCCCGGGCAGCTCGGTCGTCACCACGTGGCGCTCGGTCTGCAGCGTGACCACGCCCACCTGGGCCGGCTCGGCCGCTTGTGGGCCGGTGTCCGGGCCGCCTGGCCCGCAGGCGGCCAGCGTCAGCACCAGTGCCAGAGCGCCCACGCGGGCGGCGGCGCAGCGCCAGGAAACAGAAGGGCAGGGCGGCGCAGCGCCGGTGCGACGGGATACGGAGGTCATGGTTGGGGCGATCGCAGTGACTGGGGGCGCGCGGCCCCGGCCCGCACTGTCGCACACTGCGTCGGCTTCGAGGCGGGGAAGCGGTTCTTCTTCATGATTCTTTACACAATTCGAGATGATTTTTTACATCGAAGGCCAGCGCGGCCGTGAACCGCGGTGGTACCCGGCAGCGCTGCTTTGTGCTTCGCGGCGCTTGTCTGCAATGATGCGTTTCGGGTTTGGGCGGCGCACGGCGCAACGAACCGCACGCGCAGGATTGTCAACCATGGTTGCAAAAGGCCGCATGCGGAGTCGGTGTGCCCCCGTGTAGCGCTAGGATGACCGGTTCTTCTATAAAGCACAAAGGCCAGCCATGACGACGCAGACTCCCGACTCCCCGTTGGTTCAGCAACTGATGGAGCAGCTGCAGGGTGCGCCGCTGCAGCAGATTGCACAGCAATTGGGCACCAGCGAGCAGCAGGCGGGTAGCGCCGCCGCCATGGCGCTGCCGGTGTTGCTGGGCGCGCTGGGGCGCAACACGCAAGATGCTCAGGGCGCGCAGGCGCTGCTCGGTGCGCTGCAGCGTGACCACACGCCAGCGGCCGGGCTGGCCGGCGCGCAGGGGGCGCTGGATCTGGGTGGGCTGCTGGGCGCCGTGCTTGGCGGCGCGCCTGCGGGCGGTGCCGGTACGGCGGGCGCCGGCGGCCTGGGCGCTGGCGCGGCCATTCTGGGGCACATGCTGGGCGCGGGCCGCGGCCAGGTCGAGTCGGGGCTGGGCCAGGCGACTGGCCTGGGCGCGCAGGCTGGCCCGCTGCTGCAGATGCTGGCGCCGCTGGTCATGCAGTTCCTGGGCCAGCGCGTGCAGGGCGGCGGGCTGGACGCCTCGGGCCTGGGCCAGATGCTGGGCCAGGAGCGCGCGCAGCTGCAGCGGCCGGGCTCTCCCGCCGGCGACCTGCTGGGTCGCCTGCTCGACCAGGACGGCGACGGCCAGTTCGGCATGGGCGATCTGCTCAAGATCGGTGCCGGCCTGCTGGGCGGGCGCAGGTAACCGGCACGGCCTTGGCAAGCGGGCGTTGCCCCTCTTGCCTGGCGCGCAAATTTGCGGCGACACTGGCAGGGTTTACCCACCGCCACGGAGCAGGCCATGACGACGGTTGCCGAAATTCTCAAATCCAAACCCAGCGCACAGATTCACAGCGTCGCACCGACCGATACGGTGCTGACCGCCCTGCGCCTGATGTCCGACAAAGGCATTGGCGCGCTGCTGGTGATGCAGGGCGAGCAGATCGCCGGCATCTTCACCGAGCGCGACTACGCTCGCAAGGTGGTGCTGCTCGGGCGCAGCTCGGGCGATACGCCGATCAGCGAGGTCATGACCCGCGCGGTGCGCTTCGTGCACCCCGACCAGACGGCCGAACAGTGCATGGCCCTGATGACAGACCACCGCCTGCGCCACCTGCCGGTGATCGACGCCGAGAACGGGGGCCTGGTCGGGCTGGTCTCGATCGGCGACCTGGTCAAGAGCGTGATCTCGGCGCAGCAGTTCATCATCGAGCAGATGGAGCAGTACATCACCGGCAGCCATCGGTGATGGGCGCTGCCTGGCGGCGGTACCGTAAGAGCGTAAACACGCTCTTACGCCGCCAGCACGCGGTTCTTGCCTGACTGCTTTGCCAGGTACATCGCCCGGTCGGCGCGCTCAAGCGCGCCGCTGCTGTCTTCGTGCGCCTGCATTTGCGCCACGCCGGCGCTGAAGGTGATGAGCACGCGCTCCCGGTTGGCCAGGAAGTAGCGCGTGGTCAGCTCGCGTTGCAGGCGCTGCATGGCCTGCACCGCCTCGGCCACCTGGGTGTCGGGCATCACGATGACGAACTCTTCGCCACCGTAGCGCGCCAGCTGGTCCTGCGGGCGCATCACGGTGCGCGTGGTGTCGACCAGGTGCTTGAGCGCGGCGTCGCCCGTCGCGTGGCCCAGGCGGTCGTTGAGCGCCTTGAAGTTGTCCAGGTCCAGCAGCGCCACGCACAGGGGCGCGTCGTTGCGCCGTGCGCGCGCCACCTCGCGTGACAGGGCTTCTTCCATGCCCTTGCGGTTGAGCGTGCCGGTCAGCGGGTCGTGGCGCGCCTGGGTGCTGGCGTCTTTCAGCGCCTGGCGCAATTGCACGATTTGCACATGCGTGGCGTCGGTGCGTTCGCGCAGGTCGTGCAGCTCGCCGGCCGCAACCTTGCTTTGCAGCGCCATGGCGCGCACCGCGGACATGACCTCTTCGAGCAGCGGCGTGATCTCGTGCAGCTGCGTGGCGTGGCCGATGCGCGCCGCGCACTGCTCCAACTGCGCGTGATGGGCCGAGCTGGAGGCGTCCATCTTGCTCAGCCGGTCGATGAACAACGCCAGCAGCTCCTTCATCTGCGCCTGCGCCTGCAGCTCGCGGTCGCGCGCCTCGGCCTGCTTGCCGATCACGTCCTTGAGGCGCTGCTGCACCTCATTGAGGCGGCGCAGCGACAGCGGCGGCGTGCTGGCCTGCTGCAGCGCCTGCGCCTGGCCCTGCATCCACTGGTCGTCGGGGCTGAGCAGCGCGATGTTTTCAAACACCAGCTGCAGCAGCTGTGCCAGTGCGGCGCGCACGCCGGCCTGATCCTCGGTGGCAAACGACAGGCGGTAGGCGAAGTTGTTGAGCAAGGGCTCCAGCGCCGTGGCCGACACCTGGGGCTGGCGCAGGTGCTGCGCCAGCTCGCGCGCCATCTGCAGAATGCGGGTGTCGTCCTCGCCCAGCGCCGGCAGGGTGTTCTCCACCAGGCGGGCGATCTGCTCGGCCAGCGTGGCCGGCAGCGACTGCGCCCGGGCCTCGGGGCCGGCGTTTGCCGCGGCGACCTCCACCGTCTTCAGCCCCAGGTTGGCGTAGCCGACCAGCGTGTTCTGCAGCATGGCCCAGCTTTGCGCGGCGACGGCGCTCTTGAACTGTTCGAGCAGGCGTTTTTGCGCTGCCGTCTGGCCCGGCAGCACGCTGTGGATCTGCGCCAGCTGTGTTTGCGGAAAGGCCGCTGCCGTGGCAGGTGCCTGGCCGGACACCTCGTGGTACAGCGTCTGGAAATTTTCGGGCGTGGGCACCATGCGGCGCGCCGCCAGCAGCTTCAGCGTTTCGCGCGCGAGGACGGAGGGTGGGGTTTCGGCCATGAAGGGGGCAGCTCAAAACGACAGGCGCCAAGTGTAGCGAGTGCGCCTGCCGTCAAGGCGGCGCCGCATCCCCCCTTCGGTTGCGCCTCAGTTGACCAGCACCAGCTTGCCTTTGACCGCGCGCGAGCCCATGCGTGCATAGGCCTGGGGCAGCTGCGCCATTGGCAGCGTGGCGTCGATCACCGGTTTGATCTTGCCCTCGCGGTACCAGCGCACCAGTTCGGCCATCATCGCGGCATTGGCCTGTGGTTCGCGCTTGGCGAACTCGCCCCAGAACACGCCGACGATGGACGCGCCCTTGAGCAGCGGCAGGTTCAGCGCTAGCTGCGGAATGGGGCCGGCGGCAAAGCCGATGACGAGGTAGCGCCCGCGCCAGGCGATCGAGCGCAGCGCCGGCTCGGCGAAGTCGCCGCCCACCGGGTCGTAGACCACGTCCGGGCCCTTGCCCTCGGTCAGCGCCTTGAGCGTCTCGCGCAGATCCTGCTGGCTGTAGTTGATCACGGCGTCGGCGCCCACCTGGCGGCACAGCTCGCATTTTTCGTCGCTCGACGCCGCGGCGATCACGCGCGCTCCGGCGGCCTTGGCGATCTGGATGGCAGCCGTGCCCACGCCGCCGGCCGCGCCCAGCACCAGCACGGTCTCGCCCGCCTTGAGCTGGCCGCGATCCATCAGTGCGTGCCAGGACGTGGCGTAGGTCATGATGAAAGCGGCTGCGTCGACGGCCGGAAAACCGTCGGGCAGTGCAATGCAGCGCCATGCGGGTGCGACCACGTGGGTGGCAAAGCCGCCCGTGCCCATCAGGCAGGCCACGCGCTGGCCGGCCTGCAGGTGCTTCACGCCTTCGCCCACGGCGCGCACCACGCCGGCAAATTCGGCGCCCGGCACGAAGGGCAGCGGCGGCTTGATCTGGTATTTGTTCTGCACGATCAGCAGATCGGGAAAGTTGAGACTGGCCGCCTCGATCTCGATCAGCACCTCGCCCGCGGCCGGTGCGGGCGTGGGCAGTTCGGTCCAGGTCAGGGCGTCGACGCCGGTGGGTTGGGTGCACAGCCAGGCATGCATGGCGGGGTCTCCTTGGATGTTCGTGTCGGACAAAGGCGGGCGCGGGCGGCGCTCATAAGAGCGTAAACACGCTCCAAGGCGGCAATGATAGGAGGGGCTCCATCCGCGGCTTTGTCCCTTGAGCGACGGCCGCGCCACCTACAATCGCGGCCACTGTCACCGCTACCCATGAATATTCTTCTGTCCAATGACGACGGCTACCAGGCGCCCGGCATCGTCGCACTGCACCAGGCGCTCGGCCGTTTTGCCGACGTGCAGGTCGTCGCGCCCGAGCACAACAACAGCGCCAAGTCCAACGCACTGACGCTGAACGCGCCGCTGTACGTGCACCAGGCGGGCAACGGTTTTCGCTACGTCAACGGCACGCCGGCCGACTGCGTGCACATTGCGCTGACCGGCCTGCTGGGCGAGCGCCCCGACCTGGTGGTCTCGGGCATCAACAACGGCGCCAACATGGGCGATGACACCGTGTATTCGGGCACCGTCGGCGCGGCCATGGAGGGCTATCTGTTCGGCGTGCCGGCCATCGCTTTCTCGCTGGTCGACAAGGGCTGGGGCGAGCTCGAGGCGGCCGCGCAGCGGGCTGCACAAATCGTAGAGCAGATGCACGCCCAGCAACTCGTCGGCGCCCAGCCCTGGCTGCTCAACATCAACATTCCCAACCTGCCGCTTGCGGCCATGCGCCCGCTGCGCCTGTGCCGCCTGGGGCGGCGCCATGCGGCCGAGCGCGTGATCGAGCAGGTCAACCCGCGCGGCGAGACCATGTACTGGATCGGCAGCGCCGGCACCGCGCTGGACGCTTCCGAAGGCACGGACTTTCACGCCACGGCCCAGGGCCATGTGTCGGTCACGCCGCTGAAGGTGGACATGACCGACTACGACAAGCTCGGCTACTGGGCGCAGACCGCGGCGCGCCTGGCCGCGGCCACGTCGGCGCAGGCCTAGGGGCGGGGGCAGTGATGCAGAAACGGCCAGGATTTCCCGCCCGCATCGACACGCTGGGCGGTTCGCCGGCGCGTCCCATGCTCTCCAAGATTCCGCCCGGCGCGCCGGGGCGGCCGGCGCGCGCCGGCGTACCCGTCCCCGCGCCCATACCCCAGGGGC
Organism: Comamonas faecalis; assembly: GCF_039538025.1. Lineage (NCBI taxonomy): Bacteria > Pseudomonadati > Pseudomonadota > Betaproteobacteria > Burkholderiales > Comamonadaceae > Comamonas > Comamonas faecalis. The sequence continues at coordinate 73,299 of NZ_BAABBP010000012.1, read as the reverse complement.
TGGGGCTGGACTCGGCCGCGGTGCGCGCGCGCATGGTGCAGCGCCTGGCCGCGGGCGGCATCGCCTCGCCGGCGGTGCTGCAGGCCATGGGCGCGGTCGAGCGCCACCGCTTCGTCGACACCGCGCTGGTCAACCAGGCCTACGAGGACACCAGCCTGCCCATCGGCCTGGGGCAGACCATCTCCAAGCCCAGCGTCGTCGCGCGCATGGCGGCGCTGCTGCTGGCTGCGCCCTGTGCCCAGGGCGGGCGGGGGCTGGCGCGCATCCTCGAAGTGGGCACAGGCTGCGGCTACCAGGCCGCCGTGCTGGCGCGGCTGGCGCGCGAGGTGTACACCGTCGAGCGCCTGCGCGCGCTGCACGAGAAGGCGCGCAACAACCTGCGGCCGCTGCGCCTGGCCAACGTGCACCTGATCCTGGGCGACGGCATGCTCGGCTACGCCGCTGGTGCACCCTACGACGCCATCATCTCGGCCGCCGGCGGCGACAGCCTGCCCCAGCCCTGGTGCGATCAGCTGGCCGTCGGCGGGCGTCTGGTTGCGCCCACGGTGGGGCCGCACGGGCGCCAGGCGCTGCTGGTCGTCGATCGCACGGCGCAGGGCCTGCAGCAGCAAATGCTCGAAGCGGTGCATTTCGTCCCCCTAAAATCAGGGATTGCCTGAAGGAATTGTTTATGTTGTTTTCGCGTGGACTCGTGGCTTGGTGTGGTGCATTGCTGGTGGGCGCGGGCCTGGCGGGCTGCGGCACTTCGGTCAACCGCGCTCCGGTGGAAGACCGCAGCAGCGTGGGCGCGGTGGCGCCGGCCGCGGCCGATGAGACCAAGCCGCTGCCCGGCATCGAGAACGCGGGCAAGCCGGGCTACTACACCATCCGCCCGGGCGATACGCTGATCCGCATCGGGCTGGAAACCGGCCAGAGCTGGAAAGACCTGGCGCGCTGGAACGAGTTGGAGAATGCCGACCTGATCGAGGTCGGCCAAGTCATCCGCGTCGTGCCGCCGGTGGCCGCCACGTCGGCCGCCGTCGTGGCGGGCGACACCGGCGTCGTCACCCGCCCGGTCACCCAGTCCAGCCTGGAGCCGGCCGCCGCCGACAAGACGGCAACCGACAAGGCGGCAATCGACAAGGCGGCAATCGACAAGGCGGGCGCGCCGGCAGCTCCTAGTACCACGGTCACGGCAACCCCGGCGGCTCCGGCCGCCGCCAGCACACCCGCACCGGTTGCGGGCGGCCCGGACGAAATCCGCTTTTCCTGGCCCACGCAGGGCAGCGTGCTGGCGGGCTTCGACGAGTCGCGCAACAAGGGCCTGGACATCAGCGGCAAGGCCGGAGACCCCATCCTGGCCGCGGCCGACGGGCGCGTGGTCTACGCCGGCGCCGGCCTGCGCGGCTATGGCAACCTGATCATCCTCAAGCACAACAACACCTACCTGACCGCCTACGCGCACAACCGCGCGCTGCTGGTCAAGGAGGATCAGAACGTGCGCCGCGGCCAGAAGATCGCCGAGATGGGCAGCACCGACGCCGACCGCGTCAAGCTGCACTTCGAGATCCGCCGCCAGGGCAAGCCGGTCGATCCTGCGCGCTACCTGCCGGCGCGCTGATGGCAGTGGCAGGCGCAGCCGCCAAAGAACAGCCGCTGCCCGTCAGCGACGATGAGGCGGACGACGGCGGCGCCGACACCCCCGTCGACATCGGGTACGAGACCCGCAGCATCCAGGTGCCGCCGGCGCTGCACGGCGAGCGCCTGGACAAGGTGCTTGCCCAGCTGGTGCCCGAGTTCTCGCGCAGCTATCTGCAGCAGTTGCTGGCGCTGCAGGCGGTGCAGCTCAACGGGCTGGTCGCGGGCAAGCCGTCGCAGCGCGCGCGCTCGGGCGATGCGCTGGTGGTGCAGATGCGTCCCACCGAGCAAAGCCAGGCGTTTCGCCCCGAGGCGATGGCGCTGGACGTGATCTACGAAGACGCCCACCTGCTCGTCGTCAACAAACCGGCGGGGCTGGTCGTGCACCCGGCGCCCGGCAACTGGAGCGGCACGCTGCTCAACGGCCTGCTGGCGCGCGACGCGCAGGCGGCGCAGCTGCCGCGCGCGGGCATCGTGCATCGGCTGGACAAGGACACCAGCGGCCTGATGGTCGTCGCCCGCACTCGCGCGGCAATGGATGCGCTGGTGCGCCTGATCGCCGCGCGCGAGGTCAGCCGCCAGTACCTGGCGCTGGCCTGCGGGCGCTGGCAGGGCGCGCGCCAGCGGCGCATCGACGCGGCCATCGGGCGCGACCCGCGCAACCGCCTGCGCATGGCCGTGGTCGACCTGGCGCAGCACCCGGGCAAGCCGGCGCGCACCGACGCCACGCTGCTGGCCGCCTGCGACCAGGCCAGCCTGGTGCACTGTGCGCTGCACACCGGGCGAACGCACCAGATCCGCGTGCATCTGGCGCACCTGGGCCACCCGCTGGTGGCCGATGCGCTGTATGGCGGTCGGGAGCTCGCCGGCATGCAGCGCCAGGCACTGCACGCCTACCGGCTGGGCTTTGCCCACCCCGCCACCGGCCAGCCGCTGGAGCTGCGCGTGCCGCCGCCTCACGATCTGCAGCGGGCGCTGGCGCAGCTGGGCCTGCGCTACAATGCACCGTGATGGCGGCAAGAGCCGCTGGCAGCGGGCCAAGGTGCATGCAAACCTGGCATCGCAAGCGCTCAGCCTGCGGCTGATCACGGCGCTCCCCTGATTTCATACCAACCCCCCTGGTGATGCCCACGCCCATTGCGCGGCGCATCTTCGTCGACACTGCCAAGCCATGATTACGGTGGATGCCAAACGGGTGCTGGAGGCGGCCTTGCTGTGCGCCGGCCAGCCCGTGAGCGTGCGCGATCTGCGCACGCTGTTCGACGACGCGCTGGGGGCCGACACGGTCAAGCTGCTGCTGGCGCAGCTGCAGCAGGAATGGTCGCTGCGCGGCGTGGAGCTGGTGCAGGTGGCCAGCGGCTGGCGCTTCCAGAGCCGCCCCGAGATGCGGCGCTTTCTCGATCGCCTGCACCCGGAAAAGCCTCCGCGCTACACGCGTGCGGCGCTGGAGACGCTGGCCATCATTGCCTACCGCCAGCCGGTCACGCGCGGCGACATCGAGGAGATTCGCGGCGTGACCGTGAACAGCCTGATCATCAAGCAGCTGGAAGACCGCGGCTGGGTCGAGGTGGTGGGCCACCGTGACACCGTGGGCCGCCCGGCGCTGCTGGCCACGACGCGCCAGTTCCTCGACGACCTAGGGCTGGCCTCGCTGACCGGCCTGCCGGCGCTGGAGGAGGTTGCCGCGAGCGAGCAGGTGCTGGCGGCGTGGGGTGAAGCGGCTGGCGAAGAGGTACCGCCGGGCACGGACGGCGAGGCCGGGGCGAAGTCCCTGCCCGCGCAGGTGGGCCCACCCGAGGAAGTACGAGATGCCCTGGCTGCAGCCGAGTTGCAGCCGGGCGAGGACGATGCGGCGCACGCCCCGAGCGTGCCCGGCGACGATACACAGCCGCACGCAGGTGGCGGTGCAGGAGAGAGTGATGACGACCGAGCATGACCCGCAGAACCCGCCGGTGACGGCCCAGGTGCCCGCTATGCCCGAGGCGGCCCGGCCGCCCGCAAGCGCCGAGGCACAGCCCGACCCGGATGGCTCGCAGGCCGAGGCGCCGCGCGCCCCTGGGCCGGGCCGCGCGATGAAGGCGCGCCACCCCTACCGCAGAAAACATGTGCAGGACCAGGCGCCCGGAGGCGACGCGGCGGGACAGGATCCGCAGCGGGAAGCAGCGCGCGGACGCGGCCCGGCGCGGCCCGGCCAGCAGGACGACGGCTACCGCTTCGACGACGTGGTCTCGGGCAAGCTCGACGAAGACGACGCCGACGCCAGCGTCGCGCCGGCCAAGCGCGTGCTCAAGCCCCAGCCCGAGACGCCCAAGCTGCACAAGGTGCTGGCGCAGGCGGGCATGGGATCGCGCCTGGAGATGGAGCGCCTGATCCTGGAGGGGCGCATCTCGGTCAACAACGAGCCGGCGCACATCGGCCAGCGCGTGCAGTACGGCGATCAGGTCAAGGTCAACGGCAAGCCGATCCGCTTTCGCATCGACCCGCCGCCGCTGCGCGTCATCGCCTACCACAAGCCCGCTGGCGAGGTGGTCACCAACGACGACCCGCACAACCGCCCGACCGTGTTTCGCAAGCTGCCGCGCCTGATGCAGGGCAAGTGGCAGTCGGTGGGGCGCCTGGACCTGAACACCGAAGGCCTGCTGCTGCTCACCAGCTCGGGCGACCTGGCCAATCGCCTGATGCACCCGCGCTTCGGCCTGGAGCGCGAGTACGCGGTGCGCGTGCTGGGAGCGCTCAGCAACGAGGAAAAGCAGCAGCTGCGCGATGGTGTGCAACTGGACGACGGCATGGCCGCGTTCACCTCGATCGAGGACGGTGGCGGCGAGGGCGCCAACTGCTGGTACCGCGTGACGATTGCCGAGGGGCGCTACCGCGAGGTGCGCCGCTTGATCGAGTCGCTGGGCCACGCGGTGAGCCGGCTGATCCGCATCCGCTACGGCGCCATGCAGCTGCCGCGCGGCCTCAAGCGCGGCACCTGGATGGAGCTCGACGAGCGCGACATCCAGGCGCTGCAACAGGCCGTGGGCATGCCGGCCGCGCCGCGCCGCGCCGCCGAGCAGGGCAGTGGCCGCGGCGGCGCGCGCCCGGGCGGCAAGCGCGGGTCGCAGCAGCGCGCGCCCGGCGCCAACGCGCGCGGCGGTGACCGCAACAGCGAGCGCGGCGGCGCGGCCCAGCCCGACCCGATGAAGACTTCGGTGGGCTACATCGGCGCCGACAGCCTGATGCGCCAACGCCAGCAGCAGCGCAACAACCGTTCGCGCCGCGGCGGCCGGTAAGCGCCACCCCGGAGCCGGCATCGGGGCTATTGCGAAAAGTTAAAATCTCCCGTTTTGCCCAAAAAGCAAACCCTCTTTTCAAACCATCCACAGGAAAAACCATGGCTATCGAACGCACCCTCTCCATCATCAAGCCCGACGCCGTCGCCAAGAACGTGATCGGCCAGATCTACGCACGCTTCGAGGCCGCCGGCCTGAAGATCGCCGCCGCCCGCATGATCCACCTCTCGCGCGCCGAGGCCGAGCAGTTCTACGCCGTGCACAAGGAGCGTCCCTTCTTCAAGGATCTGGTCGAATTCATGATCTCCGGCCCGGTGATGGTGCAGGCGCTCGAAGGCGAGAACGCCATCCTGAAGAACCGCGAGCTGATGGGCGCGACCGACCCCTCCAAGGCCGAGGCCGGCACGATTCGCGCCGACTTTGCCGACAGCATCGACGCCAATGCGGTGCACGGCTCGGACGCGGCCGAGACCGCTGCCGTCGAAGTGGCCTTCTTCTTCCCTGGCCTGAACATCTACGCCCGCTGAGCGGGCGGGCGGCGCGCCGGGCAGGCAGCGCCGTGCGACATAGGAAAAACGAGCGCCATGACCACGAACTTGCTGGATTTCGACCTCGATGGCATGGCCGCTTTTTGCGAGCGGCTGGGTGAGAAGCGCTTTCGCGCCACGCAGCTGTTTCGCTGGATCCACCAGCGCGGGGTGGCCGACTTCGACCAGATGAGCGATCTGGCCAAGAGTCTGCGCGACAAGCTCAAGGGCTGCGCCCACGTGGCGGCGCCGCCGGTGATGAGCGAGCACGCTTCGCGCGACGGCACCGTCAAGTGGCTGTTCGACATGGGTGGCGGCAACGCCATCGAGACCGTCTTCATCCCCGAGGACGACCGCGGCACGCTGTGCATCTCCTCGCAGGCGGGCTGCGCGGTGGGCTGCCGCTTTTGCTCCACCGGCCACCAGGGCTTCAGCCGCAACCTGACCAGCGGCGAGATCGTCGCCCAGCTGTGGTTTGCCGAGCACGCGCTGCGCGCACGCCTGGGCCGCAGCGACCGCGTGATCACCAACGTCGTGATGATGGGCATGGGCGAGCCGCTGCAGAACTACTCGGCGCTGGTGCCGGCGCTGCGCACCATGCTGGCCGACCACGGCTATGGCCTGTCGCGCCGGCGCGTGACGGTGTCGACCTCGGGCGTCGTGCCGATGATCGACCGCCTGGCGCTCGATTGCCCGGTGGCGCTGGCCGTCTCGTTGCACGCGCCGTTCGATGCGCTGCGCGACGACCTGGTGCCGCTGAACCGCAAATACCCGCTGCACGAGCTGCTGGCCGCGTGCCGGGGCTACCTGCAGTACGCGCCGCGCGACTTCATCACCTTCGAATACTGCATGCTCGACGGCGTCAACGACCAGCCCGAGCACGCGCGCGCGCTCATCGAGCTGGTCGGCCCGCGCGGCAGTGACCCGGTGGCGTGCAAGTTCAACCTGATTCCGTTCAACCCCTTTCCCGCATCGGGCCTGAAGCGCTCGCCGCAGCCGCAGGTGGCGGCGTTTGCCCGCATGCTCGGCGACGCCGGCATCGTGACCACGGTGCGCAAGACGCGCGGCGACGACATCGACGCCGCCTGTGGCCAACTGGCCGGCGACGTCAAGGATCGCACCCGCGTGCACGAACGCATGGCGCGGCTGCGGATCGTGAAAACACGCAGCGCATCCTGACTGCAGGGTGCGCCAGACATGGGAGCAATGCATGAGTCGTGACGCAGCAACGCACCGCTGGCTGCTGGCCGCGGTGCTGGCCGGCGCACTGGCGGGCCTGGGCGGCTGCGCCAGCCAGATCGGGGGCGCCGGCGCGTCCGCGAGCGGGCAGGCCGCATCGAGCAGCGAGGCAGACATCCAGCGGCGCGCGCGGTTGCGCCTGGAGCTGGCGGTCACCTACCTGGAGTCGGGCAATCTGCCGGTGGCGATGGAAGAGGCCAACCAGGCACTGGCCACCGACCCGGGCTACGCCGACGCCTACCATGTGCGCGGCCTGGTCTACATGGCGCAGCAGGATCTGGCGCATGCCGAGACCGACCTCAAGCGCGCCCAGGGCATGAAGCCCAATGACCCCGACATCCAGCAAAACCTGGGCTGGCTGCTGTGCCAGCGCGGGCAGTACGCGCAGGCCAATGCCTTGTTCGAGCGCGCGCTGGCGGCGCCCGGCTATCTGCAGCGCAGCCGCACATTCCTGTCGCAAGGCATGTGCCACCAGCGTGCCGGCCAGCTGGCCGAGGCCGAGCAGGCCGTGCTGCACGCCTACGAGATCGACGCCGGCAACCCGCTGGTCGGCTATCACCTGGCATCCATCATCTTTGCCCGGGGCGACGCCCAACGCGCACGGTTCTACGTCCGGCGCATCAACAACAGCGAGGCGGCCAACGCCGAGTCGCTGTGGCTGGGCGTGAAGATCGAGCGCGCGCTCAAGGACCTGGTCGCGATGCGCCAGCTCGGCGACCAGCTGCAGCGGCGCTTCCCCCAGTCGCGCCAGACGCTGGCGCTGGAGCGGGGGGCGTTCGATGAGTGATTTCTCTCCGCTGCAGCAGGCGGCGGACACCAATGCCCCGGCGGCGCAGCCCACCGCCGGGCAGCTGCTGCGCCAGTACCGCGAGGCGGCGGGCGTGTACCTGCCGGCGCTCGAAGGCGTGCTCAAGGTGCCGGTGTTCAAGCTGCAGGCGCTCGAAGCCGACCAGTACGATGCGTTTCCCGACGCGGCCTTTCTGCGGGCGCTGGCGTCCAGCATGTGCCGTGCGCTTCAGGTCGATGCCGCGCCCGTGCTCGCGCTGCTGCCGCACAACCACCTGGCGCCGCTGACCGCGGGCGAGGGCATCAACGCCAGTTTCAAGGATCGCCACGAGCGCGCCTCGCAGGCGGCGCTGGGCCATTCGCCCAAGAACCGCATCATCGGTATCGCGGTCGCGCTGCTGTTGCTGGCGGCGCTGGTCGTGGTGCTGTTGCCCTCGTCGGTGCTCGAACGCATTGGCCAGTTGACCGGGCGCGGCGGCACGGACGCGGCGCAGGCCGTAACGCCGGCGCAACCCGCCGACATGCCGGCGGCGCCCGCCGAGCCGCCCGCTGAAGATCCATTGCCCGAGGAGTCCGGGCCTGAAGAGCCCGCTGCCGCGTCGACGTCGGCGCAAAGCGGCGGGCAGCCGCCAGAGACGGCGGCGCAGGCGACCTTGCCTGCGCTGGATGCCGTGCCCGTGGCGGCGCAAACGCCCACGCTGCAGACCGTGCCAGACGCAGTGCAGGCTGCCAGCACGTCCCCGGATGCGGTCATGGATACGGCTCAAAATGGTGCCATTGATGGCGTACCGGCCGGCGCGCTGGTGCTGCGTACCCGGGCATCGTCGTGGGTGCAGGTGCGCGACGCTTCGGGCGCCGTCGTGCTGGAGAGAATCATGGGCGCGGGCGACAGCGCCCAGGTGCCGGGCGACGCGCCGTGGAAGGTCGTCGTCGGCCGCGCCGACGCCACCGAGGTGCTGGTGCGCGGCAAGCCGCTGGATCTGGCCGCGCTGGCGCGCGACAACGTCGCCCGTTTCGAGGTGAATTGAATGAACACATTGAATGAAGCCTGGCTGGCCGGCGAGCAGCCGGTGGCCATGGTTGCCCCCGCCAAGCGCATGACGCGCCAGGCGCGCGTGGCCTGGAAGGAGCGCGTCGTCACCGTCGGCGGCGGTGCGCCGGTGCGCGTGCAGTCGATGACCAATACCGATACCGTCGACATCGACGGCACGGTGCGCCAGGTGGCGCAGCTGGCGCAGGCGGGCTCGGAGCTGGTGCGCATCACGGTGAACACGCCCGAGGCGGCGGCTGCCGTGCCCGCGATCCGCGAGCGTCTGGACGCCATGGGTGAGCTGGTGCCGCTAGTGGGCGACTTCCACTACAACGGCCACCGCCTGCTGACCGAGTTTCCCGAATGCGCGCAGGCGCTGTCCAAATACCGCATCAACCCCGGCAACGTCGGCAAGGGCGACAAGCACGACAAGCAGTTCGCCCAGATGATCGAGGCGGCCGTGCGCTGGGACAAGCCGGTGCGCATCGGCGTGAACTGGGGCAGCCTGGATCAGGAGCTGCTCACCGCGCTGATGGACGCCAACGGCCGGCGCGCCCAGCCCTGGGACGTGCGCCAGGTGATGTACGAGGCGCTCATCGTCTCGGCCCTGCAGTCGGCGCAGCGCGCCGAGGAACTGGGGCTGGACGGCAGGCAGATCATTCTGTCGTGCAAGGTCAGCGGTGTGCAGGATCTGATTGCCGTCTACCGCGGGCTTGCACAGCGCTGCGACTACGCGCTGCACCTGGGGCTGACCGAGGCCGGCATGGGCACCAAGGGCATCGTCGCGTCGACCGCGGCGATGGCCATCCTGCTGCAGGAAGGCATTGGCGAGACGATCCGCGTGTCGCTCACGCCCCAGCCGGGCGAGGCGCGCACGCAGGAGGTGGTCACCGCCTCGGAGATTTTGCAGTCGCTGGGCCTGCGCGCCTTCGTGCCCAGCGTCACCGCCTGCCCGGGTTGCGGGCGCACGACGAGCACCGTGTTCCAGGAGTTGGCCAAGCAGATCGATGACTATCTGCGCGCGCAGATGCCTGTCTGGCGCGAGAGCTACCCCGGCGTCGAGCGCATGAAGGTGGCCGTGATGGGCTGCATCGTCAACGGCCCGGGAGAGAGCAAGCATGCCGACATCGGCATCAGCCTGCCGGGCACGGGCGAGGCGCCGGTGGCGCCGGTGTTCATCGACGGCGCCAAGGCCATGACGCTGCGCGGCGAGCGCATTGCCGAGGAATTCCAGGCCATCGTGCTCGACTATGTCGAGCGCCGCTATGGCAAGCAGGGGTGAGCGGGCATGGCTTGCGGGCGCCGTGCGCGCCCGGGCGACTGCATCCCTTTCGTGACGGCTGCGGCCCTTGCCGGCGCTCTGGCGCCGGCGGCGCAGCCGCTTTGATTTGACAGAACCACCATGGCCAAGAACGAAAAAATTGCTGCCGTCAAAGGCATGAACGACATCCTGCCGGGCCAGTCCGAGCGCTGGCAGTGGCTGGAGGCGCAGATCCGCGAGCTGATGGACGGCTTTGCCTACCGCAACGTGCGCACGCCCATCGTCGAGCACACGCAGCTGTTCGTGCGCGGCATCGGCGAGGTGACCGACATCGTCGAGAAAGAGATGTACTCGTTCGAGGACAAGTTGAATGGCGAACGCCTGACGCTGCGCCCCGAGGGCACGGCCAGCCTGGTGCGCGCCACCATCGAGCACAATCTGCTGTACGACGGCGGCAAGCGCATGTGGTACATCGGCCCGATGTTTCGCCACGAGCGGCCGCAGCGCGGGCGCTATCGCCAGTTCCACCAGGTGGGCGCCGAGGCGCTGGGCTTTGCCGGCCCGGACGTGGACGCCGAGCTGATCCTGCTGGCCGTCGCTCTGTGGAAGCGCCTGGGCCTGACGCAGTGGCGCCTTGAGATCAACAGCCTGGGCCAGCCCGAGGAGCGCGCAGCGCACCGCGCCGCGCTGATTGCCTGGCTGGAGCAGCACCAGGGCGTGATGGACGAGGAGGCCAAGCGCCGCATGCACACCAACCCGCTGCGCGTGCTCGACACCAAGAACCCGGCGATGCAGGACATGGTCAACGCCGCGCCCAAGCTGCTCGACTATCTGGGCGAGGCGTCGCTGGCGCACTTCGACGGCGTCAAGGCCATCCTGGATGCCAATGGCGTTCCGTGGACGGTCAACCCCCGCCTGGTGCGCGGGCTGGACTACTACAACCTGACGGTGTTCGAATTCGTCACCGACCTGCTGGGCGCGCAGGGCACGATCTGCGCCGGCGGGCGCTACGACTACCTGGTCGAGCAGATCGGCGGCAAGCCGGCGCCGGCCGTCGGCTGGGCGCTGGGCGTGGAGCGGGTGCTCGAACTGGTCAAGGAGCTGGGCACCGACATTCCCGCGCCGCGCCTGGATGCCTACGCCATCGTGCCCGACGCCGCGGCCATGCCGCAGGTGCTGCGCACGCTCACCCGGCTGCGCGAGGCGGGTGTGCGCGTGCAGATGCACGCGGCGACGGTCGACGGCATGGCCGGCATGAAGTCGCAATTCAAGAAGGCGGACGCCAGCGGCGCGCACCATGCGCTGGTCTTTGGCGCCGACGAGCTCGCCCGCGGCGAGGTCACGGTCAAGGCGCTGCGCGACGGCCAGGGTGCGCAGACCGCGCAGCGCCTGGATGACGTGGCGGGCTGGGCCGCCACCCTACAATCGGCGCGCTGAACGAAAGCAGGAACATGGCACATTTCGACCTCGAAGAACAAGAGCAACTTGAACAGTTCAAACATTTCTGGAAAACCTGGGGCACGCTGATCACCTGGCTGGTGATCGTCGTGCTGGGCGGCTTTGCCGCCTGGAACGGCTGGCGCCTGTGGCAAAGCCGCCAGGCGCTGCAGGCCACTGCGCTGAGCGAGGCCGTCGAGCTGGCCGTGCAGGGCGGCGATGCGGCCCGCGTGCAGCAGGCCTTTGGCGACCTGCGCAAGGACTATGGCGGCACCGTCCAGGCGGCTCAGGCCGGCCTGATGGCGGCCAAGTCGCAGGCCGACGCCGGCAAGTGGGACGGCGCCAAGGCCACGCTGACCTGGGTGGCGGACAACAGCAGCGACAAGGGCTATGCCGCCGTGGCGCGCCTGCGCCTGGCCAGCGTGCTGGTGCAGGAAAAGGCCTACGACCAGGCGTTGGCCCAGCTGTCGGGCAGCTTCCCTCCTGAATTCGTCGCGCTGGTGGCCGACCGCAAGGGCGACGTGCTGGCACTGCAGGACAAGAAGGCCGAGGCGATCGACGCCTACCGCGTGGCCTGGAGGGCCATGGCGCAGGACGCCGAGTACCGCCGCCTGGTCGAAGCCAAACTCAACGCCCTGGGCGCGCGCGCCGACGCGGTCGCCGCGGGCTGAATCACGATAAAGGACTGCGCATGAAACGCATGCTGCGATGGAGTCGGCCCGCCTGGGCTGCGCTGGCGGCCACGGCGCTGCTGACGCTGGGAGGTTGTTCGCTGTGGGGCGGATCGTCCGCGCCCAAGCCTGCCGAGCTGGGGCCGAACGTGCCGGTGCTGGGCGTGCGCCAGGCGTGGACCGCGCGCATCGGGCCGCTGTCGGGCATGGAGCCGACGGTGCACGTGCAGGGCGACCAGGTGCTGCTGGCCTCGGCCAAGGGTGAGGTCGCGGCCATCGATGCGCGCACCGGCGGCGACGTCTGGCGCGCGCAGCTGGACACGCCGCTGGCTACCGGCCTGGGCAGCGACGGACAGGTCAGCGCCGTCGTCTCGCGCAACAACCAGCTGATTGCGCTGCAGGACGGCAAGAAGCTGTGGAGCCAGCCGCTGGCCGCGCAGGGCTATACCGCGCCGCTGGTGGCGGGCGCACGCGTCTTCGTGCTGACGGCCGACCGCACGGTCTCGGCATTCGATGCAAAAACCGGCTACCCGCTGTGGAGCCAGAAGCGCACGGGCGAGCCTTTGATCCTGCGCCAAAGCGGTGTGCTGCTGGCCGTGGGCGACACGCTGGTCGCCGGCCTGTCCGGGCGCCTGGTCGGCTTCAACCCTGATAACGGTGCGGTGCGCTGGGAGGCGCCGCTGGCCAGCCCGCGCGGCACCAACGACATCGAGCGCCTGGTCGAGTTGGTCGGTCCTGCCAGCCGCGTGCATGACAGCGTCTGCGCGCGCGCCTTCCAGGCGGCCGTGGGCTGTGTGGATGCGCAGCGCGGCGCCACCGTCTGGGCGCAGCCCGCGGCCGGCAGCGTCGGCATTGCCGGCGACGACAGCGCGCTGTACGGCACAGAAAGCAACGGCCTGGTGCAGGCCTGGAGCCGCGCCGACGGTGCGCGCGGCTGGTCCAGCGACCGGCTCAAATACCGCCGCCTCACGGCGCCGCTGCTGCTGGGGCGCTCCATCGTGATCGGCGACGCCGACGGCCTGGTGCACCTGCTTTCGCGCGACGATGGCACGCCGCTCAACCGCCTGTCCACCGACGGCTCGGGCGTGGCTGCCACGCCGGTCGTCTCGGGCAACACGCTGGTCGTCGTCACGCGCGGCGGCGCCGTCTACGGCTTCCGCCCGGACTGAAAAGGACTGGCATGCAACCCGTGATCGCGCTGGTGGGGCGGCCCAATGTGGGCAAGTCCACGCTGTTCAACCGCATGACGAAGTCGCGCGACGCCATCGTGGCCGACTACGCCGGCCTCACGCGCGACCGCCACTATGGCCACGCGCGCCTGGGCCGGCGCGAGTTCATCGTGATCGACACCGGCGGCTTCGAGCCCGATGCCAGCGGCGGCATCTTCAAGGAGATGGCGCGCCAGACGCAGCAGGCGGTGGCCGAGGCCGACGTGGTCGTCTTCGTCGTCGACGTGCGCGCCGGCGTCTCGGCGCAGGATCACGACATCGCCAACTACCTGCGCCGCCTGGGCAAGCCCTGCGTGCTGGCGGGCAACAAGGCCGAGGGCATGGAGAACCACGCCCAGCTGGCCGAGTTCTACGAACTGGGGCTGGGTGCGCTGCATCCGGTATCGGCCGCGCATGGCCAGGGCGTGCGCAGCCTGCTGGAACTGGCGCTGCAGCCTCTGAACCTGCCCGAGGACGACGACGACCCGATGGACGTGCAGGGCAGCGGCGCCATCCGCCTGGCAGTCGCCGGGCGGCCCAACGTCGGCAAGTCGACGCTGATCAACGCATGGCTGGGCGAGGAGCGGCTGGTGGTGTTCGACCTGGCGGGCACGACGCGCGACGCGATCACGGTGCCGTTCGAGCGCCAGGGCCAGCGTTTCGAGCTGATCGACACGGCCGGCCTGCGCCGCAAGGGCAAGGTGTTCGAGGCGATCGAGAAGTTCTCGGTCGTCAAGACGCTGCAGGCCATCGAGTCGGCGCACGTCGTCGTGCTGCTGCTGGACGCTACCGAGGGCGTGACCGACCAGGATGCGCACATTGCCGGCTACATCCTGGAGAGCGGCCGCTCGGTCGTCATCGCGATCAACAAATGGGACGCGGTCGACGACTATGGCCGCCAGCAGTTGCAGCGCTCGATCGAGACGCGGCTGGCGTTTTTGAAGTTCGCGCCGCTGCACTTCATCTCGGCGCAGCGCCGCCAGGGGCTGGCGCCGCTGTGGAAGTCCATCGTGCGCGCGCACAAGGCGGCGGTCTGCAAAATGCCCACGCCGGTGCTCACGCGGTTGTTGCTGGAGTCGGTGCAGTTCCAGGCGCCCAAGCGCGCCGGCGGCCACCGCCCCAAGATGCGCTACGCCCACCAGGGCGGCATGAACCCGCCGGTCATCGTGATCCACGGCAATGCGCTCGATCATGTGACCGACGCGTACAAGCGTTTTCTGGAAGGACGTTTCCGCAAGGAATTCGACCTGGTCGGCACGCCTTTGCGCATCGAATTGCGCACTTCGCACAACCCGTACACCGACGCGAAGAAGTCCTGATCACCTCCCGCGAAAGCCTATCCCCTGTGTGGTACGGGGTGGTTTTGCTGTGTTAAGGTGCCGCTTTACAACAACATTTCCGAACACGGAGAATATCGTGAGCAACAAAGGTCAACTGCTGCAGGATCCTTTTCTGAACGCCCTGCGACGCGAGCATGTGCCGGTCTCGATCTACCTGGTCAACGGCATCAAGCTGCAAGGCCAGATCGAATCGTTCGACCAATATGTCGTGTTGCTGCGCAACACGGTCACGCAAATGGTCTACAAGCACGCCATTTCCACCATCGTTCCGGGCCGCGCCGTCAATTTCTCGACGGCCGAGGCGCCCGAAAACAACGCTTGATCCGCGCCGCTACAGCGCAGCTGCCCATGCCGGCAAAGGCCCGCAGTCTTGCGTTCTGACGACACCACCGCTTCCGCCGATGCCACGCCCGTCGTTCTTGTAGGCGTGGATTTCGGCTTGCCGCATTTCGACGGCGAGCTCGAAGAACTGGGCCTGCTGGCGCAGACCGCGGGCCTGTCTGCGGTCGCCCGCCTGACCTGCAAGCGCAAGGTGCCCGACGCCGCGCTGTTCGTCGGCAGCGGCAAGGCCGACGAGATCAGGCTGCTGGCCGACATGCACGGCGCGCAGGAGGTCTGGTTCGACCAGGCGCTCAGCCCCGCGCAGCAACGCAACCTGGAGCGCCACCTTGGCCTGCCGGTGGGCGACCGCACGCTGTTGATCCTGGAGATCTTCGCGCAGCGCGCGCGCAGCCACGAGGGCAAGCTGCAAGTCGAGCTGGCCCGCCTGCAATACCTGAGCACGCGCCTGGTGCGCCGCTGGTCGCACCTGGAGCGCCAGCGCGGCGGCATTGGCGCGCGCGGCGGCCCGGGCGAGCGCCAGATCGAGCTGGACAGCCGCATGATTCGCGAGGCGATCAAGCGTACGCGCGAGCGCCTGGCCAAGGTGCAGCGCCAGCGCGGCACGCAGCGGCGCCAGCGCCAGCGCCGCGGTACGTTCAACGTCTCGCTGGTGGGCTATACCAACGCCGGAAAATCCACGCTGTTCAATGCGCTGGTCAAGGCGCAGGCCTATGCGGCCGACCAGCTGTTTGCCACGCTGGACACCACCACGCGCCAGCTTTACCTGGGAGGCGAGGCGGGCGTGGTATCGCTGTCCGACACGGTGGGCTTCATTCGCGAGCTGCCGCACGGCCTGGTCGATGCCTTCCAGGCGACGCTGCAGGAGGCGATCGACGCCGACCTGTTGCTGCACGTGGTCGACGCGTCCAACCCCGGTTTCCCCGAGCAGATCGCCCAGGTGCAGCAGGTGCTGGGCGAGATCGGCGCGCTAGATATCCCGCAGATGCTGGTCTTCAACAAGCTCGACGCGCTGGCGCCCGAGGCGCTCCCGGCCCGGTTGCACGACCGCTACGAGGTGGACGGACGCCAACTCGAGCGCATCTTCGTGAGTGCACGCAGCGGCCAGGGCCTGGGCGAGTTGCGCGCCCTGCTGGCTCAAGCCGCCACCCGTGCAGATGAATCTCCGCCCGCACAGCCCGAATTGCCCGGCGCCCAGCTGTGATTGGGCACAATGCCACCCGCCATTGGATGTCTTCGAATCAAGCAGAGACTTTGCGCATGAATTCTCACTACCTCAACTCCCGCTGGGCCGTGCTGCCCGCACGCCTGCGGGGGATGTTCAATCTCAATGACCCGCGCTGGGGACGTTCGGACGAGCAGGATCCGCAAGGCCAGCGTCCCGAGGAAACACCACCCCCTGAGCAACGCCCCTGGGGCGACGGCCCGCAGGGCGGGCGTGAGCGCGACCGCGCGTCGGGCTCGGGCGCCAATCCGCCCGATCTGGACGAGCTGTGGCGTGACCTCAACCGCAAGCTCGGGGGCCTGCTGGGCGGGCGCGGTGGGCGTGGCAACGGCTCGCGGCCGCCACAGGGGCCGGGTGGCGGGGGTTTTCAGCCCGACATGAAGAACACCGGCGTCGGCGTTGGGCTGGTCGCCCTGATTGCGGTGCTGATCTGGCTGAGTTCGGGTTTTTTCATCGTCCAGGAAGGCCAGCAGGCGGTCATCACGCAATTTGGCAAATACCACAGCACGGTGAACGCCGGCTTCAACTGGCGCCTGCCGTACCCGATCCAGCGCCATGAGCTGGTCTTCGTCACGCAGATCCGCTCGGTCGACATCGGGCGCGACTCCATCATCAAGGCCACCGGCCTGCGCGAGTCGGCCATGCTGACCGAGGACGAGAACATCGTCGAGATCAAGTTTGCGGTGCAATACCGCCTGAACGACGCGCGCGCCTGGCTGTTCGAGAGCCGCAATCCCGGCAACGCCGTGGTGCAGGCGGCTGAGACAGCGGTGCGCGAGGTGGTCGGCAAGATGAAGATGGACTCGGCGCTGGCCGAGGAGCGCGACCAGATCGCGCCGCGCGTGCGCGACCTGATGCAAACCATCCTGGATCGCTACAAGGTTGGCGTCGAGGTGGTCGGCATCAACCTGCAGCAAGGCGGCGTGCGCCCGCCCGAGCAGGTGCAGGCGGCGTTCGACGACGTGCTCAAGGCAGGACAGGAGCGCGAGCGCGCCAAGAACGAGGCCCAGGCCTATGCCAACGACGTGGTTCCGCGCGCCGTCGGTACCGCCTCGCGCCTGGAGCAGGAGGCCGAGGCCTACAAGGCGCGCATCACGGCCCAGGCCCAGGGCGATGCCCAGCGCTTCACCTCGGTGCTCAATGAATACCAGAAGGCGCCCCAGGTCACGCGTGACCGCATGTACCTGGAGTCCATGCAGCAGGTCTACAGCAACGTGACCAAGGTGCTGGTCGAGTCGCGCCAGGGCTCTAACCTGCTGTACCTGCCGCTGGACAAGATCATGCAGGGTGTGACACAGGCCGCGCCAGCCGCGCCCGAGCATGCCGCAAACAGCAGCGCGCCAGCGACGGGCAGCGCAGCGCCCGTGACCGTCCCCGCGCATCTGCGCGACGCCAGCCGCAGCCGCGAGCGCGAAACCCGATAGGAGCGAAGTGTGAACAGAATCGGATTTTTCCTCTCCACGCTGGTACTGCTCCTGGTAGTGGCCAGCTCCATGGTGTTCGTCGTCGACCAGCGCCAGTACGGCGTGGTCTATGCGCTGGGCCAGATCAAGGAAGTGATCACCGAGCCGGGGCTGAACTTCAAGCTGCCGCCGCCGTTCCAGAACGTGCGCTACATCGACAAACGCCTGCTCACGCTCGACAGCTCGGACACCGAGTCCATGCTCACGGCCGAGAAGCAGCGCGTGGTCATCGACTGGTATGTGCGCTGGCGCATCTCCGACCCGTCGCAGTACATCCGCAACGTCGGGCTCGACGAGAACGCCGGCGCGCTGCAACTCAACCGCGTGGTGCGCAACGCCTTCCAGGAGGAGGTCAACCGCCGCACGGTCAAGGAGCTGATCGCCACCAAGCGCGACGCGCTGATGGCCGACGTCAAGAAGGAAGTGCTGGCCGCCGTGAAAAGCGGCAAGCCCTGGGGAATGGACGTGGTCGACGTGCGCATCACGCGCGTGGACTACGTCGAGGCGATCACCGAGTCGGTCTACCGCCGCATGGAGGCCGAGCGCAAGCGCGTGGCCAACGAGCTGCGCTCCACCGGCGCGGCCGAGGGCGAGAAAATCCGCGCCGACGCCGACCGCCAGCGCGAAGTGACCATTGCCAATGCCTACAGCCAGGCGCAGAAGGTCAAGGGCGAGGGCGACGGCGAGGCAGCGCGCCTGTACGCCCAGGCCTTTGGGCGCGACCCGCAGTTCGCCCAGTTCTACCGCAGCCTGGAGGCCTACAAGGCCAGCTTCAACAAGAAGAGCGACGTCGTCGTGCTCGACCCGGCGTCCACAGAGTTCTTCAAGGCCTTGCGCTCGGGCGTGCCCGCGGCGCCTGGCAAGTAAGCGCAGAAGTCCGGCGCCAAGCCAATGCCGCCGATCGACAGCTGGTGGAGTGCGCTGGCCATGGTGCTGGTGATCGAAGGGCTGCTGCCCTTTGCCGCGCCGGCGGGTTGGCGGCGCATGTTCGCGCAGTTGCTGCAGCTGCGCGACGGCCAGATCCGCTTCGTCGGTCTGGCCAGCGTGCTGGCCGGCCTGCTGATGCTGTGGGTGCTGGCCGCTTGAGTGGCCGGCAGCGCCCGCCGCGGCCAAGCCGGTAGAATCACTGTTTCCCTTCTTTCTTCCCCCCTGTACGTATGTCTGCCTGGCTGTTGCCGGATCACATTGCCGATGTCTTGCCCTCCGAGGCGCGGCACATCGAAGAGCTGCGCCGCGGCCTGCTCGACACCGCGCGCTGCTATGGCTACGAGCTGGTCATGCCGCCGCTGCTGGAGCACCTGGAGTCGCTGCTGACCGGCTCGGGCGAGGCGCTGGATCTGCTGACCTTCAAGCTGGTCGACCAGCTCTCGGGGCGCACGCTGGGCCTGCGCGGCGACACCACGCAGCAGGTGGCACGCATCGACGCCCACCTGCTCAACCGCCGCGGCGTCACGCGTCTGTGCTATTGCGGGTCGGTGCTGCACACGCGCCCCGATCGTCCGCACGCCACGCGCGAGCCGCTGCAGTTCGGTGCCGAGATCTACGGCCACGCAGGCCTTGAGGCGGAGATCGAGGCGCTGCAACTGGCGCTGCACTGCCTGCGCGGCGCGCCGGTGGCCGATGTCAGCGTCGACCTGGCGGACGTGCGCATCGTGCGCAGCCTGCTGGCTGGCGTCCCGGTCGACGCGCAGGTGCTCGAACGCGTGCACGCGGCGCTGGCGGCCAAGGACGCCAGCGAGCTGGCGCAGCTCACGCGCAGCTTTCCGGTGGCCTCGCGCGAGGGGCTGCAGGCGCTCTTGCAGCTGTACGGCGGCGCCGAGGTGCTGGACGAGGCCGAAAAACGCCTGGGGGCGGTGGCCGGCGTGGCCCGCGTGCTGGCCGACCTGCGCAGCATTGCCGCGCGCCTGGCGCAGGTGCGCGTGAGCTTCGATCTGGCCGACCTGCGCGGCTACGCCTACTACAGCGGACTGCGTTTTGGCATGTACGTGCCCGGCGCCAGCGACGCGCTGGTGCGTGGCGGGCGCTACGACGAGGTGGGCGCGGTGTTCGGGCGCAACCGTCCGGCGGTGGGCTTCAGCCTGGACGTCAAACAACTGGTGGCCGTGGCGCGCTCGCGCCCGCTGCAGGCGGCCATTCGCGCGCCCTGGGGCGACGACGCGCTGCTCAACGCCGAGATTGCCGCGCTGCGCCAGCAGGGCCAGACGGTGGTGTGCACGTTGCCGGGCAGCGGCAGCGAAGTGGACGAATTCTCTTGTGACCGCGAACTGGTCAACGTGCAGGGCCGCTGGGTTGTGCGCGCGCTTTGATTTCTTCAGAAAAGTCGGGTTGAACATGAACACAGTCAAAGGACGCAACGTCGTCGTGGTCGGCACCCAGTGGGGTGACGAGGGCAAGGGCAAGCTGGTGGACTGGCTGACCGAGAGCGCGCAGGCCGTGGTGCGCTTTCAGGGCGGCCACAACGCGGGCCATACCCTGGTGATCAACGGCGCCAAGACGGCGCTGCATCTGATTCCCAGCGGCATCATGCGTCCAGGCGTCAAGTGCTACATCGGCAACGGCGTCGTGGTGGCGGTGGGCAAGCTGTTCGAAGAGATAGAAGGGCTGGAGCGGGCCGGCGTGCAGGTGCGCGACCGTTTGCGTGTCTCCGAGGCCTGTCCGCTGATCCTGGCCTTTCACCAGGCGCTGGACATCGCGCGCGAGGCTGCGCGCGAACGCGGCGGCCAGCAAAAAATCGGCACGACCGGCAAGGGCATCGGCCCTGCCTACGAGGACAAGATTGCCCGCCGCGCGTTGCGCGTGCAGGACTTGAAGCACCCCGAGCGCTTTGCCGCCAAGCTGTGCGACCTGCTGGCGCTGCACAACCACGTGCTGGTGCATGTGCTGGGCAGCCGCGAGCTGGACTTTCCGGAGGCGCTCAAACCTTATATGGCGGACGGCGAGGTGCAGTTTGGCGCCGTCTACGACGAGGCCATGCGCCAGGCCGACGCCCTGAAGCCGATGATGGCCGACGTCTCGCGCGAGCTCAACGACGCCTTTGCCGCCGGCGGCAACCTGCTGTTCGAGGGCGCGCAGGGCACGCTGCTGGACGTGGACCACGGCACCTACCCTTATGTCACGTCGAGCAACTGCGTGGCGGGCAACGCCGCCGCCGGAGCGGGCGTGGGCCCGGGCATGCTGCACTACATCCTGGGCATCACCAAGGCGTACTGCACGCGCGTGGGCAGCGGCCCGTTCCCGACCGAGCTGGACTGGGAAAAGCCCGGCACGCCCGGCTACCACATGAGCACCGTGGGCGCCGAGAAGGGCGTGACCACCGGTCGTGCGCGCCGCTGCGGCTGGTTCGATGCGGCGCTGCTCAAGCGCTCCGCGCAGATCAACGGCCTGTCGGGCCTGTGCATCACCAAACTGGACGTGCTCGACGGCCTGGACGAGCTCAAGCTGTGCGTGGGCTACGAGCTGGACGGCGAGCGCATCGACATCCTGCCGATGGGCGCCGACGACATCGAGCGCTGCCGGCCCGTCTACGAGACCATTCCCGGCTGGAGCGACTCCACCGTCGGCGTAACCGACTACGCGCGGCTGCCGGCCAACGCGCGCCGCTATCTCGATCGCATCCAGGAGGTGACCGGCGTGCCGATCGCCATGGTCTCGACCAGTCCGGACCGCGACCACACCATCTTGCTGCACAACCCCTACCAGGGCGCCTGAGCGCCGCGCTTTTCTCTCCCAAAGCCCAGGAGCCACGAACCATGCTCACCGAAGACGGCAAGCACCTGTATGTCAGCTACGACGAGTACCACAGCCTGATCGAGAAACTGGCACTGAAGGTGCACCAGTCGGGCTGGGACTTCGACACCATCCTGTGCCTGGCGCGCGGAGGACTGCGCCCGGGCGACATCCTCAGCCGCATCTTCGACAAGCCGCTGGCCATCATGTCCACCAGCTCCTACCGCGCCGAGGGCGGCAAGCTGCAGGGCCATCTGGACATCGCCCGCTTCATCACCACGCCCAAGGGCGAGATCGCCGGGCGCGTGCTGCTGGTCGACGACCTGGCCGACTCGGGCCACACGCTGCACTCGGTCGTGGACATGCTCAAGACCAACTACCCGCCGATCAGCGAACTGCGCAGCGCGGTGATCTGGACCAAAGGGCTGTCGACCTTCCAGGCCGACTACTCGGTCGATTTCCTGCCGACCAACCCCTGGATCCACCAGCCGTTCGAAGGCTATGACGACCTGACGCCGGCGAAGCTGCTGGACAAGTGGCGCGTCTGAGCGACGCATGAACGCCTGAGCGCGCACCCCGCTGCGGCCGGCCCACCTTCGCGCGACGCGGGTGGGGTCTTGCGGCGCAAGGGCATTGCCCCCCGGGTACCATCGCGCCTTGGGCCGGCGCAGCCGCCTTGCCGGCCAGTGAGACACCATGAGCGCTTCCACCTCTCCCACGCACACCATTACCCGCACCGCCCCGGGCACCAAGTTCGTCAGCCCCCAGGGCACGACGGCGATCAAGGACGGCATCAAGGTCAACGCCATTGCCCAAGTGCCCGACGCCCAGCGCAAGCCCGAGTGGCTGCGCATGAAGTTGCCCACCGGCGCCAAGTACCACGAGGTGATGGAGATCGTGCGCAGCCACCAGCTGGCCACGGTGTGCGCCGAATCCAAGTGCCCCAACATCGCCGAATGCTGGGGCCGCGGCACGGCCACGCTGATGCTGATGGGCTCGGTGTGTACGCGCGCGTGCAAGTTCTGTTCGGTCAGCACCGGCAACCCCAACGGTTGGCTGGACCACGACGAGCCGGCCAAGGTGGCCGACGCGGTGGCGCTGATGAATCTGCGCTACGTGGTGCTGACCTCGGTGGACCGCGACGACCTGGCCGACCTGGGCGCGGGCCACTACGCCGCCTGCATCCGCGCCATCCACGCGCGCACGCCTGACACGGCGGTGGAGGCGCTGACCCCCGACTTCCAGGGCCGCGAAGACCTGGTGGCCCAGGTGCTCGATGCTGGCCTTGCCACCTACGCGCAGAACCTGGAGACCGTCGAGCGCCTGACGCACCCGGTGCGCGACGTGCGCGCCGGCTACCGGGTGACGCTGGACGTGCTGGCATTTGCCAAGCGCCACGCACCGACCACCGTGACCAAGACCAGCATGATGCTGGGCCTGGGCGAGACCGATGCCGAGATAGAGCAGGCGCTGGCCGACGTGCGCGCGGCCAACGTCGATGTGGTGACCATGGGCCAGTACATGCGCCCGACCAAGAACCACCTGCCGGTGCAGCGCTACGTCACGCCTGACGAATTCAAGCGCTACCGCGACCTCGCGTTGTCTATGGGCTTTCTCGAAGCCGTGGCAGGCCCGTTCGTGCGTTCGAGCTACCGCGCCGAGCGCGTGCTGGAGCACAACAACGTCGGCCTGGATACGCACGCCGTGCTCGACGGCATCCGCGAGTCGGCTGCGTCCAGCATGCGTTGCTGATACCTATCGGCGCCTGTATGGCGCGTGTGTAGGCTGTCATGGAGCCTGCTTGCGGGCCATCGGAACATCCATCGCGGCGAGGGCGCTGCTCTCACCACAGCAGGCCCCGGTCAGCGTCCGGTAGGAGCGGTGTCCTCACCGCGATCAGCACTGGCGCAGCACTTGTCGACCTGCCCCCGGATCAGGCCGGCTCCCACGGATCGGCCTCGGCCAGCCAGGCGGCAAGTGCGGCGTCGTCGGCCGCGTCCAGCTGCTCCTGTGCCTGCGCCAGGTATTCGGCCTGCATCAGGTGCTGGCGAAAGCCGCTGCCGTGTTCCGGGCTGAAGATCAGCAGCACCTGGCCGTAGGAGGCCTCCAGCAGCGCCGCCTGCCAGCGCCGGTTCTGGGTGTCGTCGAACATTCGCATTGCAATCAACCTTCCTGGCGCAGATAGCGCACGAAATCGAACTGCAGGCCGCTGGCGTCCACCTGGTGGCTGCGCTGCGCCTCGCGCCATCCGGCGCCCAGCTCGGGGGCAAAGGTGTCGCCATCGAAGGCCTGGGCAATCTCGGTCACTTCGGCGCGCTGCGCCAGCGGCAGCGCGTCGGCAAAGACCTGTCCGCCGCCAATCACCCAGGCGGTGGCAGTGCCCGATTGCCGTGCCAGCTCCAACGCCTGCGCCAGGCTGGCTGCGCGCTGCGCGCCGTCGGCATGCCAGTCGGGCTGGCGTGTGATCACCAGGTTCAACCGCCCGGGCAGTGGCCGAAAGCGCGGCGGCAGCGAGTCCCAGGTCTTGCGCCCCATCAGCACCGGCGCGCCGTGGGTGAGCTGCTTGAAATGCGCCAGGTCCTGCGGCAGGTGCCAGGGCATGGTGCCGTGCTGGCCGATCACGCCATTGGTGGCGCGGGCGTAGATCAGTGCAATTTCCATCGTCATTCCTGTGTGCCGACGCGGGCCCAAACCTGGGCCTGCAGCGCCTCGGGAAGTTCCATCGCCAGCGCGTTGTGCTCGCGCTCATGGTGGTGTTCGATTACATGGCGCAGCGCATGGGCGCCGTCGATCAGCGCCAGAGCGGTGCGCCGCTGCTGCAGTGCGTCGGTCGGCGGGCTGGCGGCCACGGCCTGCAGGCGGGCCGTGTGTTCCTCGGCCAGCAGGTCGATGCGCTCGTGCTCCAGCAGGTAGACGCGCGCGGCCCAGCGGGCGCCTTCGGGCAGGTGGGGCAGCAGTTGCTGCTCTTCGACGGCAATGTGCTGCGCCAGCGCCTGGCGCCACGCCTGCAGCTGCGCGAGCGCCTGGACGAAGTCGCCGCCGATCACGTTGAGCAGGTGGGCGTGCAGCTGTTCTTCCAGGCGTTCGTGCTCGCGCTGGAAATACGGTGGGGCGCTGCGCTCGTCCATGGCGGAGCCTGTGTCAGACGGCTACCGGCGCCTTGATGGCCGGGTGGTGTTCGTAGCCAATCACCTCGAAGTCCTCGTATTCGTAATCGAAGATCGACGCCGGGCGGCGTTTGATGTGCAGGGTGGGGTAGGAGTAGGGCTGACGCGCCAGCTGCGTGCGCACCTGCTCGAAGTGGTTGCTGTAGATATGGCAGTCGCCGCCGGTCCAGATGAAGTCGCCCACGGCCAGGTCGCACTGCTGCGCCAGCATGTGGGTCAGCAGCGCGTAGGACGCGATGTTGAACGGCACGCCGAGGAAGATGTCGGCGCTGCGTTGGTAGAGCTGGCAGCTCAGCTTGCCGCCCGCCACGTAGAACTGGAAGAAGGCGTGGCAGGGCATCAGCGCCATCTGGTCGAGCTCGGCGACGTTCCAGGCGGAGACGATGATGCGGCGGCTGTCGGGGTTGGTCTTGAGCTGGTCGACCACCTGGGCGATCTGGTCGATGTGCGTACCGTCTGCCTTGGGCCAGCTGCGCCACTGCACGCCGTAGACCGGGCCGAGGTCGCCGTCTGCCCTGGCCCATTCGTCCCAGATGGTTACGCCGCGCTCCTGCAGCCAGCGGGCGTTGCCGTCTCCGCGCAGAAACCACAGCAGCTCCAGGATGATGCTCTTGAGGTGCACCTTCTTGGTCGTGACGAGCGGAAAGCCCTCCGACAGGTCAAAGCGCATCTGGTGGCCGAACACGCTGCGCGTGCCGGTGCCGGTGCGGTCGCCCTTGGCCACGCCGTGCTCGTAGACGTGGCGCATCAGGTCTTCGTATTGGTGGCGGATGGGGTGAGTCATCGGTCAATAGCTTCCGAACAGGAGATCCATGGCATTTTGAATGTCCAGCTGCTGCGATGCCAGGTTGCCGACTTTGCGGCGCAGAAAGCTGTCGGGAACGGCGCCCAGGGCGGCGGTTTCCATTACCACGCGCTGGCCGCCCACCTCCAGGGTGGGATGAAGATCTTGTGCACGTTGGCTGACCTGGCCTTCGGCGTACAGCGGCACCACGATGCGCGTATGCAGCCCCTGCACGAAGTCGCTCTGCACGTCCAGGAAGTACGGGATGCGCGACTGTTCCTCGGAGTCGGGATTGGTATAGACGTCGAAGCGGGCCATGCGATTCACTCGCCCGCCTTGCCGTCTCCCAGTTGCTTGCCGAAGCTGCGGTAGCGGGCCAGCGGCAGGCCATATTGCGCAATGCGTGCGTTGTAGGCGGCGATGGCGTCCTTGTTGCGCTCGTTCCATTGCTCCCGGTAGCGCCGCCTGACCTCCTCGGCCAGCAACTCGTCCACGGTCTGCGAGATATTGAGCCCCAGCTCGCGCGCCATCTCCAGCACCTTGCTGTTCAAGCTGAGGTTGGTGGCTTTCTTGGGGGCGTTGTCGAACTGGAGCATAAAACCCTCCATGGCGAATGCGCATATCTTATGCGCATTCGCTCGGGCGGTGAAGCCGTGCCGTACGCTGGGCCAGCCTTGGCGACCGGCCGGGCCGCTTGTCACTCCACCGCCAGAATGCACCCCGGGTTCATGAGGCCCTGCGGGTCGAGCGCCTGCTTGATCGCGCGCATCATCGACAGCGCCACCGGCGATTTGTAGTGCGTCAGTTCCCCGGTCTTGAGCTGGCCCACGCCATGCTCGGCCGAGAACGAGCCGCCAAACTTCGCTACCGCGTCGTAGACCAGCTGGTTGACGCGCGCTTCCTGCTCGCGCAGAAAGGCCTTGGCGTCGCCGCCCTCGGGCGCCTGCACGTTGTAGTGCAGATTGCCGTCGCCCAGGTGGCCGAAGTTGACCAGGCGCACGCCGGGGATCTCGCGCTGCAAGAGCGCGTCGGCGTATTCCACATAGGCAGGAATGCGCGATGCGGCAATCGAGATGTCGTGCTTGATGTTCAGCCCTTCCTCGGCCTGCGCCAGCGGGATGCTCTCGCGCACGTGCCACAGCTCATGCGCCTGGGCGAGACTCTCGGCCACCACGGCGTCGAGCACGCAGCCGTCGTCGATGGCCTGCTCCAGCAGGTGCTCGAAGCGCTCGCGCGCGTGGGCCTCGCTCTCGCTGTCGCTGTTTTCCAGCAGCACGCAGTAGGGCGCGCCCTCCATGCCGGCAAACGGCACGCGCAGCTGCGGCATGTGCCTGGCGACCAGCGACAGCGCGAACTGGCCCATGGCTTCGAAGCCGGTCAGCCCCGCGCCCAGGTGCCGGTGCGCCAGGCCCAGCAGGCGCACGGCGGCCTTCATCGACGGCACGGCGGCCCAGGCGGTGAGCTGGGCGGCGGGCTGGGGAAAGAGCTTCATCGTCGCCGCGGTGATCACGCCCAGCGTGCCTTCGCTGCCGATGAACAGATGGCGCAGGTCGTAGCCGGTGTTGTCTTTCCTCAGGCCGCTGAGGCCGTCCCAGACCTCGCCCTGCGGCGTGACGACTTCCAGCCCCAGGCACAGCTCGCGCGTGTTGCCGTAGCGCACCACCTGCGTGCCGCCGGCATTGGTGCCCAGGTTGCCGCCAATGGTGCAGCTGCCTTCGGCGGCCAGGCTGAGAGGGAACAGCAGGCCTTCCTTGTCGGCGGTTTCCTGCAGCGTCTGCAGGATGCAGCCGGCCTCTACGGTCATGGTCAGGTTGTCGCGGTCGATGGTGCGCACGCGGTTCATGCGCGTGAGGCTGAGCACCACCTGGGTGCCGGACTCGTCGGGCGTGCTGCCCACCGACAGGCTGGTGTTGCCGCCCTGGGGAATCAGCGGCGTGCCCGCATCGGCGCAGGCGCGCACCACGGCGGCCACCTCCTGCGTGCTGGCCGGGCGCACCACGGCCAGCGCGCGGCCGGTGCGGCGCCCGCGCCAGTCGCGCGTGTAGGCGGCAAGATCGCCGTCGGTCAGGACATGGTCGGCGCCGACGGCGGCGCGCAGGTGTTCAAGAAGTGCAGAGGTCATGGCGGCAATCTCAGGCGGCAGGAGCGGCTTGCGCCCGTGCCCTGGCCGCGCGCTGGCGCAGCCGGATGTGCAGGATGCAGGCGAGAAACAGAATCAGGGTCAACGCCACTTCGAGCAGTGCCAGCCAGCGGCTGGGCGCCGGGTCGCTCCAGGCACGCACCACGCCCTCGGTGAAATACAGCCACAGCACCAGGCTGAGCCAGCGGTAGGTGTACATGCGCCGCTTCAGGAGCCCCGCCAGCGGCAGCGCCAGCGGCAGCGCCTTGAGCACCAGCCATGAGCCGCCCGGGCGCAGCGGCGCCAGCCACAGCTCCCAGGCCAGGCACAGCAGCGCCAGCGCCAGCACGCTGGCGGCGGCCAGCCAGCGGGTGGCTTCAATGGCGGGGGCAATGGTTGCGTCGGCAGCGCGAAGATCGGCGGTGTGGGAAGTCATGGGAGCGTGCGGTGGCGAATCTGCGATCATATCGGCCATGCCTTTCCCCCAGACCCTGACGCAGCGTTTGCATGCGCTGCCCCACGATCTGCTGAATTTTCCCTGGCGCAACACGGCGCGCGTGCTGCTGGAGCGCTACCGCGAAGACCGCCTGGGGCAGACCGCATCCAGCCTCACCTTCACCACCTTGCTCGCGCTCGTGCCCTTCGTCACGGTGGCACTGGCGCTGTTCACCGCGTTCCCCATCTTTGCCGAGATGCAGGAGGTGCTGCAGAAGTGGCTGATGCAAAGCCTGATTCCCGAGAGCATCGGGCAGCAGGTGCAGGGCTATCTGACGCAGTTCGCCGCCAAGGCCAGCGGGTTGGGGGCGGCCAGCTTTTCGTTCCTGATCGTCACCGCGCTGTCGCTCATCCTGACGATGGATCGCACGCTCAACACCATCTGGCGCGTACCGCGCCTGCGCCCGCTGGGCCAGCGCGTGCTGATCTACTGGGCGGCGATCACGCTGGGCCCGCTGGTGCTGGCTGGCGGCCTGGCGCTGACCATGTCGGCTGCGTCGGCCGCATCGCACAGCCTGCGCGGCACGCTGCCCGGCGGCGTGCGCCTGCTGTTCGGCACCATCGAATTTCTCGTCATGGCCTGCGGCGTGGGGGCGCTGTACCGCTACGTGCCCAACACCCAGGTGCAGTGGCGCCACGCGCTGGCGGGCGGAGTGTTCGTCGCGCTGTGCCTGGCGCTGGCCAAGAAGGGCCTGGGCATGTACCTGGCGTCGGTGCCCACGTATTCGGTGATCTACGGCACCTTTGCCACGCTGCCCATCCTGCTGCTGTGGATTTACATCGCCTGGATCGTCGTGCTGCTGGGCGCGGTGGTTGCCGCCTACCTGCCCAGCCTGCTGGCCGGCGTGGCACGCAAAAGGCCGGCGCACGGCGGCGTCTTCCTGCTGGCGGTCGAGCTGCTGCAACTGTTGCACGCGGCGCGCGGCGGCGAGCGCCACGGCCTGACCGCGGCGCAGATGGCGCATGCGCTGCTGGTGGACGACCTGCAGCTGGTGCCGGTGCTGGACGCGCTGACCACACTGGACTGGGTGGCGCAGGTCAACGAGCAGGCCGGCGGTGCCGCGGCGTCCGAGCCCGCACGCTATGTGCTGCTGGCCGACCCGGCGACGACGCATATGGAGCCGCTGGTGCGCCGCCTGCTGATCGATCGCGGCGATGTGCTGGAGCGCTTCTGGGCCCATACGGGCATGGAGGTGCTCAAGCTGGCCGACGTGCTGCAACGGCCGGAGTGAGGCGCTGCTCGACATCGCTTTCGAGCAAGCCGGCTACTGCCGCGCCATCTCCGCCTGACCGATGCCGTGGCCGTCCAGCGGCTGCTGCGGCTGCAGATCCACCGTCACGCACAGAAGCCGCCCGGTGAAGACGAACGGCGCTGCGTAGTGCGACACCGGACTGGCGCGGTCGCGGCCGATGTCCAGACCCGACCAGGAGATCAGCGTGGCGAAGCCGAAGCGGCATGGCCCTTCGGCGACGCAGGCGTCGTCGATCCACAGGCGCGCATGGCGGCTGGCCGGGACGATGGCCTGGCCGTGGCCGGGCAGCGGCACGCGCTGCAGCGGGCCCAGTTCCATCTGCACCGCCAGGCGCCGGCGGCCGGGGGCGACCGGGCGGTCCGAGCGCAGCACCTGGTGCACGCCGCCGACGTTCAGGTCGTGCACCAGGTGGCCGTCCTGCAGGTACAGGCTGTAGCCGCTGGTGGCGTCGCCGTGGGCGACGAGCACGCCCTCGGCGCCGCCTTCGGGAATCAGCACCTGCGCTTCGATCCGGTAGGCGCGGGCGCGCAGGTCGGGCGCCACGTCGCTGGGCAGATGGCCCATGCCGTGGTGGAAGACGAAGCGCGTGCGCGCCCCCTGCGCGCGCTGCGCGTTCTCGGCAAAGCGCGCGCCGAAGCGGTCATCCAGCGGCAGCACCTGGTGCGCCTCGGCCTCCTGCCACCACAGCGCCTGCAGGCGCGCCAGGCGCTCGGGCTCGGCGGCGGCCAGGTCGTGGTTTTCGGCGAAGTCCTGGTCCAGGTGGTACAGCTCCCAGCGGTCTGCGTCGAACGGCGTGCCGGGCGCGTGCCAGGCGACGGCCTTCCAGCCGCCGTGCCAGAGACCGCGGTGGCCGAACATCTCGAAAATCTGCGCGCCCTGGCGGCTGCGCGGCGCGGGGTCGGCCAGCGTGGCGCGCAGGCTCTCGCCGGTGACGGGCTGCTGGGCGATGCCGTGGATCGTCTCGGGCGGCGTGACGCCGCAGACGTCCAGCAGCGTGGGCAGCAGGTCGCGCGCGTGCCAGAAGCCGTGGCGCAGCTCGCCGCGCGCGGCGATGCCCCGGGGCCAGGCCATGACCAGCGGGTCGCGGATGCCGCCGCCGTGCGTGTTCTGCTTGTAGCGCTTGAGGGGGGTGTTGGACGCCATGGCCCAGCCGTGCGGAAAGTTGGCGTGCGTGCCTGGGCCGCCGATTTCGTCGATGCGCGCGAGCTTCTCGGCCATCTCCTCGCGGCGCAGGTTGTACGGGCCCATGGCGTTGACGAAGCCGGCCACGCCGCCTTCCTGGCTGGCGCCGTTGTCCGACAGCACCAGCACCAGCGTGTCGTCCGCCATGCCGCTGGCGTCCAGAAACTGCATCAGCCGCGCCAGTTGCTCATCGGCGTGCGTCAGCATGCCGGCGTAGGCGCTTTGCAGCCGGGTGAAGACGCGCCGCTCGGCCTCGCCCAGGCTGTCCCAGGCGGGCACGCCGTCGTTCCTCGGCGGCAATTCGGTGTCGGGCGGCACCAGGCCCAGCGCCTTCTGGCGCGCCAGGCGCTGTTCGCGCTCCACGTCCCAGCCGTGGGCGAACTGCGCGTCGTAGCCGCGGATCAGCTCCTGCGGCGCCTGGTGCGGCGCGTGGCAGGCGCCCAGCGCGAGCCACAGCAGCCAGGGCGCATCGGGCGCATCGGCCTGGTGCTCGGCCAGCATGCGCATCGATTGGTCGACCAGGTCGCTGGTCAGGTGGTAGCCGCTCTCGAAGCTGCCGGGCGGGTCGACGTGGGTGTTGTCGCGCACCAGCTCGGGGGCGAACTGGTCGGTCTCGGCGTCGAGGAAGCCGTAGAAGCGGTCGAACCCCCGGCCCAGCGGCCAGCCGTCGAACGGCCCGGCCGGGCCGCTTTGCGTGAGCGGCGTGACGTGCCACTTGCCCACCATGTAGTTGCGCCAGCCGTGCGGGCGCAGCATCTCGGCGAGCGTGCCCGCGTCCGGACTGATCTTGCCGCGGTAGCCGGGAAAGCCGCTGTCGAAGTTGGCGAGGCACCCGACGCCGACCGCGTGGTGGTTGCGCCCGGTCAGCAGCGCGGCGCGCGTGGTCGAGCACATGGCCGTGGTGTGAAAGCCGCTGTAGCGCAGGCCGCGCGCGGCGATGGCGTCGATGGCGGGCGTGCGGATGCTGGAGCCGTAGCAGCCGAAGTCGGAGAAGCCCACGTCGTCGAACAGCACCAGCAGGATGTTGGGCGCGCCCGCCGGGCGCCGGGGCGCGGCGGGCCAGTGCGGCGTGGAATCGTGGATGGTCTTGCCGATGCGGGGCTGGGTCATGGAAGTCTCCCGATGGGGTGGCTGTTTTGATGGCTGCTGACGCTTGCTGGGTAAGCGCTAAATGGTGATTTGGCTTGAATTTCTCCCTCCTCCTCTGGGGGAGGGCTAGGGTGGGGCCAGCAGTGTCTTGTGGCTTCGCCTCCCTTGCCCATGGCCGGCCGGCCCCCATCCCGGCCTTCCCCCAGAGGGGGAAGGAGTCAAGCGGGGGCACTGCTGCGCCCCAGGATCAGATCGGCCGCGCGCTCGGCGATCATGATCGTGGGCGCGTTGGTGTTGCCGCCGATCAGGCTGGGCATCACGCTCGCGTCCACCACGCGCAGCGCCTGGACGCCGCGCACGCGCAGCGCGGCATCGACGACCGAGTCGGCGTCGGCGCCCATGCGGCAGGTGCCGACCGGGTGGTAGATGGTGTCCACGTGCGCGCGCAGGAAGGCTTCGATTGCCTCGTCACGGCCCTGCCAGTCGGGCTCGGGCTGCAGCGGTGTCTGCGCATACAGGCCGAGCGCCTTGGTGCGCAGCAGCTCGGCCGTCTTGCGGGCCGCGCGGGTGAGGGCCGCCACGTCGTCCGGGTGCGTCAGGAAGGCCGGGTCGATCAGCGGCGCGGCCAGCGGATCCGTGCTTGCCAGCTTCACGCTGCCGCGCGACTTGGGCCGCA
Source organism: Comamonas faecalis (assembly GCF_039538025.1). Lineage (NCBI taxonomy): Bacteria > Pseudomonadati > Pseudomonadota > Betaproteobacteria > Burkholderiales > Comamonadaceae > Comamonas > Comamonas faecalis. Next base: position 41,390 of record NZ_BAABBP010000012.1, on the reverse strand, counting down.
GGATGCAGGCGTGCAGGCTGAAGCCGTGGCCCAGGTGGCGCTTGCGGCCGTGGCTGTCGACCATGCCCATCACGAAGTGCCACTGCGCGTCGGGCCGCTCCAGATCCGGCTGCGTGCGGAAGAACCCGCCGCTTTCGGCGTAGTTGGTCGAGAGCATGCCGGATTGATCTCGCTTGTATTGCCCCCAGGCGCTCCAGAGCGTGCGCAGCCCGGCGAGGCTCAGGCCGAAGAGCCGGGTGTCGTTCAAGCGGCGCGAGAGGATGGCGTCAGGATGGTCCTGCAGGTTGGCGCCCACCTGCGCGCGGTCGGCCACGCAGGCGATACCCAGGCGCTGCAGCTCGGCGCCCGGGCCGATGCCCGACAGTTGCAGCAGCTGCGGGCTGCCGAAGGCGCCGGCGCTCACGATGACCTCGCGGTGCGCCGCCAGGTGCCGCTTGCTGGCGCCCTCGATGATTTCGACGCCGCTGGCGCGCTGGCCGTCGAAGGTGATGCGTGCGGCGTGCGCGTTCGCCATCAGCGCCAGGTTGGCGCGGCCGCGCACCGGGTCGAGGTAGGCATGTGCCGCGTCCGAGCGCACGCCGCGCTCCTGCGTCACGTGGTACAGGCCCACGCCGTCCTGCTGTGCGCCGTTGAAGTCGCCGTTGCGCGCGTGGCCGCATTCGGCGGCGGCGTCGAGCATCAGCCGGTTGAAGCCGCTGGGCGAGCGCAGTTCGCTCACCTTGAGCGGCCCGTCGAAGCCGTGCACGCTTGCGTCCGCGTCGGGCACGAGGCAGCCTTCGGCGCGCTTGAAGTAGGGCAGCACCTCGCTCCAGCCCCAGCCGGTGCAGCCGCCCGCCGCCCAGTCGTCGTAGTCGCTGGCGTGGCCGCGGATGTAGCACATGGCGTTGATGGCCGAACTGCCTCCCATCACCTTGCCGCGCGGCTGGTAGCCCCTGCGCCCGTTCAGCCCTGCCTGCGGCACGGTGTCGAAGGCCCAGTTGAGCCTGTGCGTGGGCACGGTGCCGATCAGTCCCGCCGGGATGCTGACCCAGCGCCCGCCGCTGGCCGGGCCGGCTTCGACGAGAGCCACGCGCACGCCCGGGTCGCTGCTGAGCCGGTGCGCCAGCACGCAGCCGGCCGAGCCGCCGCCGACGATCACGTAGTCGAAGGTGAGTGCGTCATCCATCGCGCGTTCCTCATTGCTCTGCGTGGGCGGCATTGACCACGGGGAAGGCGCCGCTGAACCGATCCAGCAGCCCCAGGAAGCGCGCCAGCAGCGGCAGCTGGCCGCCGACCTGCAGGCGGCTGCCGGCCAGCGCGTCGGCGGGCGCGAGCTGCTGCGACAGCAGCGCGTCGAGCGTGGCGCGGTCGGTGCGCACGCTGGCGTCGGCGGCGGGCGGCGCGTCCAGCGCGATGCTGCTGAGCGCGCCGTGGGACAGGCTGGTCAGCCAGTGCTCGCCGCTGTCGCTGAAATGCCAGGCGATGTCGAAGGCCAGCCCCTCGGCGCGCGGCGCGACCACGCGCATCGCCAGCAGGTCGAACAGCAGGCCGTTGGGCAGCGCCCCCAGCATCGCCGCACCCGCGCCGGGCTGGGGCTTGGGCGGTCCGTTGCGGTATTCGTGCGCGCCCAGCAGGTAGGCGTTGCGCCAGGTGGCCGATTCGGCCTGGAAGCCCATCTGCTCCAGCGCCGCCGCCGCCAGCGCGCGGGCCGCCTCGTTCTGCGGCTCGGCGTAGACCAGGTGCGCCATGACTTCCGCCACCCAGCGGAATTCGCCGCGCTCGAAGTCCTCGCGCGCCCGCGCCAGCAGCGCGCCGGCGCCGCCCATGTAGGCGACGTACTTGCGCGCCGCATGAACCGGCGGCAGCCGGTTCAGGTTGGCCGGGTGCGCGTCGTACCAGCTCAGGTAGTGCTGGTAGATGGCCTTGACGTTGTGCGAGACGGTGCCGTAGAAGCCGCGCGCGTGCCAGCGGCCGGCCAGGCCCGGCGGCAGCTGCAGGCGCTCGGCGATCTCGGCGGGCTTGAGGCCGTGGTTCATCAGCCGCACCGTCTGGTCGTGCAGGTAGCGGTACAGGTCGCGCTGCTCGGCCAGGAAGCGCACGGCCCGCTCGCGGCCCCAGGTGGGCCAATGGTGCTGGCCCAGGATGACCTCGGTGCGCGGGCCGTAGCGGTGCAGCGCCTCGTTCAGGTATTTGGACCAGGCCAGCGCGTCGCGCACCTTGGCGCCGCGCAGCGGGCACAGGTTGTGCAGCGTGTGCGTGGCGTTCTCGGCCAGGTTGAGCGCGCCCTCGCTCGGGATGAACAGATGCATCTCGGCCGGCGCTTCGGTCTCGGGCGCCAGTTGAAACTCCAGCACCAGGCCGTCGATTTCGATCACCTCGTGCGGCTGGGCGATCTCGCGCGTCGGCGCGATCAGCCCCGGGCGCCCGCGCGGCATGTTCTTGCCCAGGCCGGAATCGACCTGCCCCGCCGGCCCGACGGGCAGCGTGTGGCCGAACTGGAACTGCGCGCGCCGCGCCATCGCCGGGCCGGCCATCACGTTCTCGGCCACCGCGGCGTGCAGAAAGCCCGCCGGCGCGATGATCTGCACGCGCCCGGCGTCCACGTCCGCCTGGCGCACCAGGCCCGGCGCGCCGCCGAAGTGATCGACGTGGCTGTGGCTGTAGATCACCGCCAGCAGCGGCCGCTCGCCCCGGTGCGCGCGGTAGAGCGCCAGCGCGGCGGCGGCGGTCTCGGGTACGGTGAGCGCGTCGAACGCGAGCACGCCGCTGTCGGTCTCGATGAAGGTGATGTTGGCCAGGTCGAAGCCGCGCACCTGGAAGATGCGCTTGGTGACCTGGAACAGCCCGTGCTCGCGGTTCAGCCGCGCCTGGCGCCACAACAGCGGGTTGACCGTGTCGGGCGCCTGTTCCTCGGCCAGGAAGCCGTAGGCCGCCAGGTTCCAGACCGGGGCGCCGTCGGGGCGCAGGATGGCCGCGTCCGGAATGCTGCCGAGAAAGCCGCGCCGGGCGTCGGCCGCGTCCTCGTCGTCCGGGGGCGGCTGCTGGCCGGCCACCAGGCGCTGGAAATCGACGGTGGCGGGGTGGGCGCAGTGGGTGGGGAGGTTCATTGCATGCATCCTTGTCGTCGCGCTCATTGCCAGCGCAGCAGCCAGCGCTCCAGCCGCGCCATGCCCTTGACCACGACCATGCCGAGCGCGGCCAGCAGGAACAGCAGCGCCATCACGCCGTCCATGTTGAAGTTCGATTGCAGATAGGCCAGCGTCTGGCCCAGGCCGTGCTCGGCGGCGATGATCTCGGCGCCGACCACGCCCAGCATCGAGAAGATCAGCCCCAGGCGCAGGCCCGAGAAGATCACCGGCACCGCAGACGGCAGCGTGACCTTCCAGAACAGCTGCAGCGGCGTCGCGCCCAGCGAGCGGCTGAGCGTGAGGAAGTCCTGCGGCACGCCGCGAATGCCGGCCACCGTGTTGGCCAGCACGATGAAGAAGCTCAGGCTGGTGCCCATGGCGATCTTGGACGGCAGGCCCAGGCCGAACCACAGCAAAAACAGCGGCGCCAGCGCAAAGCGCGGCATGGCGTTGATGACGGTCAGATACGGATCGAGTGCGCGCTCCAGCGGCGGCCACTGCGTGAACGCCAGCCCCAGCACGATGGCCGCGGCGCTGCCGAGCAGGAACGAGATGAAGGTGCCCGCCAGCGTGTAGCCCAGCTCCAGCCACAGGTCGCCGCGCACGAAGAAGCCGCGCCACAGGTACAGCGCGATCTCGCTGGGCTGGCCGAACAGCGTGCGGTCGAGCCAGCCGGCGCGACTGCCCCATTCCCACAGGCCGAAGAAGGCGATGAGGAACAGCAGGTGGCGCAGCGCGCTGGCGCCACGTCCGGTGCCAGCGGCGCGCGTGGTCGATGCCGGCAGCGCGGCGTTCAGGGGCGTTGCGCTCATGCCATCGCTCCTTCGGCCTGCGTTTCCGACAGGCGGATGCCGCGCTCCAACTGCTCCCATACCTGCGAGTACAGCTGCAGGAAGGCCGGGTCGCGCTGCAGCTCGCGCACGTGGCGCGGGCGCGGCAGGTCGATGGCCATGTCGGCGACGATGCGCCCGGGGCGCGCGCTCATCACCACCACGCGGTCGGCCAGTGCCACCGCCTCGGCCAGGTCGTGGGTGATGAAGACGACGGTGCGCCTGGTCTCGCCCCACAGCTGCAGCAACAGGTCTTCGAGCTGGATCTTGGTCTGCGCGTCGAGCGCGCCGAAGGGCTCGTCCATCAGCAGCACCTCCGATTCCAGGCAAAAGCCCCGCGCCAGGGCGCAGCGCTGGCGCATGCCGTGCGACAGCGCCTTGGGGTAGGCGTCGGCAAAGCGGCCCAGGCCCACGCGCTCCAACTCGCGGCGCGCCAGCGCCTCGCGTTCGGCCAGTGGCACGCCGCGCAGCTCCATGCCGAAGCAGACGTTCTGCAGCGCGGTGCGCCAGGGGAACAGGCAGTCGCGCGCCATGGTGTAGGTCACGCGCGGGCTGCCGGCGCGCGGCGCCTCGCCGCCGATGGCGATCTGCCCCTGCTGCACCGGCAGCAGCCCGGTCAGGTGGTTCAGGATCGTCGTCTTGCCGCAGCCGCTGGGGCCGACGATGGCGACGAACTGCCCGGAGGGAATCTCCAGGCTGACGTGGTCCACCGCCAGCACCGCGCCGCCGAAATCGACGCACAGGTCACGGATCGAGATGGCTGCCATGGCGCGTCTCCCTGAGGGGTGAAAGGGATGGATTCACTCTTGCGGCGCGCCGTCCCAGACCAGGTCTTCCACCTTGGGCGCGCCCGGCAACTGCTTGGTCTGCTGCAGATAGGTGAGCGTGGACTGCACCGCGCTGCGGCGCACCATGGCCTTGTAGGCGTTGCTGTCGATGCCCAGCTCCAGCGCGCGCTTGGCGATGGCGTCGCCCTGCGGCATGTCGTAGGGGAAGTACTGGGCGGAGATCTTCAGCACCTCGGCCTCATTGGCGCGGTCGTTGACGAAGTCGGCCGCCTGCTGCGAAATCTTCACCACCGCCTTTGCAATCTGCGGCTGCTCGGCGATTTGCTGGGCACGCATCACCAGGGCGACGCCGGCGCCGTACATCGAGCGCAGCAGCGCCGGTTTTTCGGCCGTGGCGCCGCGGTAGACCACGCGGCAGGCGCGGCTGACCTCGCACATCGTGCCGGCGGGCTCGAAGCTGGAGATCGCGTCTACCTGGCCCTGGCGCAGCGCGGCAAACGCGGTGTTGGGCGCGCCGACGGCGACGTAGGTCACGTCGTCGGCCTGGTGGCCGGCCTGCTGCATCAGCCAGGCGAAGAAGGATTCGCTGGCCGAGCCGCGCGCGACGACGCCGATCTTCTTGCCCTTGAAGTCCTGCATCAGCGCCGGATAGCCCTCGCCCTCGTGCGCCAGCGCGAGGCCGGCGGCGGCGTCGATCTGGAAGATGTTGGTGACTGCCGAACCGGCCACCGCGCGCAGCTTGGCGCCGCGCAGCACGGCCGAGGCCAGCACCTCGATGGGCGTCTGCGCGACGTCGATCGAGTTGCCGATCAGCGCCTGCACACCGAGCGGCGCCTGCGGGATGGGTTTGAGCTCGCAGGTGATGCCCGCCGCCTGGCACCAGCCCTTGCTGCGCGCGACGCGGATGAGCAGGTTGCCGTGGCCGGGGTAGTCCTGGAAGCGCACCACGGGCGGCGCGTCGGCGGCCAGGGCGGGCGCGGGCAGGAGGGCCGCGCCCGCCGCCAGGGCCAGGGCCGGCAGGAGCCGGGCCAGGGGGGATGGTGTCGTCATGGTGTCGTCTCCTGTGCGGGGGGTGGGGAGGGGCGCCGGCGCGCCCGTGTGGGCGGCGTGGCAGCGGGGGTGGCGGGAGGGGTGGGCGCCGGCGCCAGGCCCAGGTAGGCGTGGACCATGGCCGACAGTTCGGTCTCGAAGGCCGCGTCGTCCAGGTGCAGCGGCCCGGGGTCGGTGAGCACGGCGTTGATCAGCACGCCCTGCATCATCTGGTGCGCGAACACCAGGCGCTGCTGCGCGGACGGCGTGCTCCAGCCAGCGTGGCGCGCCATGGTTTGCAGCAGCCGGGCGCGGCTGGCCTCGCGCAGGCGCACCAGCGGCGAGGCGGCGCGCGCCGCAGGCTCCAGCCGGCGCAGCTTGAGCATGGCGGTGGCGTACAGGCCGCGGTGCTGGCGAAACGACTGCACGCCCATGTGCACCCAGTGGCCGACGAACGCGGCGGCGCTCTCGTGCTCGCGCTGCGGGTCGGCGTGGAAGGCCTCGGTGCGGCGCACCATGGCCTGCACCAGCAGGTCGAGCAGCACGTCGAAGTACGCGTCCTTGTTGTGAAAGCGGGTGTAGAAGGTGCCGGTGGAGCAGCCGATTTCCGCGGCGATGTCGCTGACCTTGACGTCGTCCCAGTCGCGCGTCTCGGTCAGGCGAAGGCCGGCGTGGATCAGCGCTTTTTCGCGTTCGTGGCCGCGCCGCTGCTGCGGTGCGCGCACTCGCGGAGCGGACGATGGGAAGCGGGGCGCAGTCATGGTCGTGAAGTTGTTTCAAAAGTATGAATATGAATTCATGTTCATAAATTTAAAACGCCAGCCAGCGGGTGCCAACGGGGTTTTCCCGTGGTGCAGGAAACGTGTTTTGCGGTGCCTGGCGAGCGGGCTGCTTCCGCTGGCCTCAGCCGCCGGGCATTAACGTCTGGCCATCAGCGCTGCAATTGGTGCGCAGCTGCAACGCCATGGCGCACCGCGCCTTCGAGCGTGGCCGGGTAGGGCCCGTCGACATAGTCGCCGCAGGCGAGCAGCCCCGGCGCGATGTGCAGCGGAGGGCGCTGCAGCGACGGGCTGCAGACGAAGGTGGCGCGTTTTTCCACGACGGTCTGCAGTGGGCGCAGTCCATCCAGTCCGAGCTGCGCGCGTGCCTGATCGAGCACCTGCGCCGCCAGCGCGCCGCGGTCGCCGTCGAACGCGCTGACGACGAAGGCCAGCACGCCGGCGCTGCCGTCCAGTTGTGCGCGGTCAAAAGCGAATTGCGCCGGATGTTGCGCGCTGGGCTGCAGCGTCACCATGGGCTGAGACAGCAGCGGGCCGCGCGCATGTGGCTGTTCGGCGTAGACGGTGGCGATCGCCGCGTGCCGCAGGCGCTGGGCGGTTGCGGCCCAGTCGTGCAGCGCGGCGTGTTTTTCGACATGCTCGCCGGAGTGTGCGCCGGCAGCATCCCCGGCGGCGGCCACCAGCCGGGCTGATTCGCCGGCGGGCGTGGCCAGTACGGCGGCGTCGAAGACCTGCTCGTCCAGGGCCCAGCCCTGGCCGCTGCGCTGCAGCCGTTGCACGCGCCGGCCCAGGTGCAGCGCGTGGCCGCGCGCCTGCAGCCAGGCGGCGGCGGGTGCGGGGAACAGGCCGGCCATGTCGGTGCGCGGCAGCAGCAGATGGGAGCCGCCGCGTCCGGCAAACAGGCTGTCGTGCAGCACGCGCAGAAATACCTGGCCGCTGGCCTGGCGCGCCGGTGTGTTCAGCGCCGACACGCACAGCGGGTCGATGAAATGCGTGAGCAGCCGCGGTGGCAGGCCGGCGCACAGGTCGGCCACGCTGGCCTGTGGCGCGCAGGCAAAGCCCTGCAGCCGCCAGCGCGCGGCGCGCGCCAGCAGCGCGGCGCGCTCGCCCCAACTCCAGCCGCGCGCGCGGGCAATGCCCCACAGCGCGTCCCAGGGCGGCGCCGCATGGGGCAGGCGCAGGCCGGCGCCTGCAGGGTCGGTCAGGGTGAGCGGCAGGCGCAGAAAGGCGCGCTCGGGTTGCACGCCCACGGCGCGCATGAGCCGCAGGCATTCGGCGTAGGCGCCGATCAGGATGTGCTGGCCGTTGTCCAGCGTGATTGGCGCGCCGTCGCTGCGTTGCGCGGCGACGGCGCGGGCGCGCCCGCCCAACTGGCGGCTGGCTTCGAACATGGTGATGCGGTGGCCGGCCTGCGCTGCGGTGACCGCCGCCGCCATGCCGGCCCAGCCGGCGCCGACGATGGCGACGTTCAACACCGGCATGCGCGGGCGGGTGTGTGGCCGCTCACATGCGCCCCAGCGCCTGCACCTTCCAGGCCAGCCAGAATTTGCGCAGCGGTGTCAGGCTGGTGCGGTGGTCGAGCACGCGAAAGCCGTCCGCCTCGATCTCGCGCAGCAGTGTGCGGTAGATGCTGGCCATCATCAGCCCGGGCTTCTGGCTGCGTCGGTCGGCGGTGGGCAGCAGCGCAAACGCTTCTTCGTACAACGCGTGGGCGCGTTCGGTCTCGAAGCGCATCAGCGCGCTGAAGGCGTCGCTGTAGCGGCGTTCGAGAATGTCTTGCGCGGTCACGCCATGCTGCTGCAGGTCGCTGATTGGCAGGTAGATGCGCCCGCGCAGCGCATCCTCGCCCACGTCGCGAATGATGTTGGTGAGCTGGAATGCCAGGCCCAGCTTGTGCGCGTACTGTGTGGTTGCCGGGTCGGTCTGGCCGAAGATCAGCGCCGACACCTCGCCGACGACGCCGGCCACCAGGTGGCAGTAGCTGGCCAGGCAGTCGAAGTCGTTGTAGCGGAACTGCTCCAGGTCGACCTGGCAGCCGCGGATGACCGCGTGCAGGTGCTCGCGCGTGATGCCGTAGACCGGCGCGTGCGACATCAGGGCCTTCATGGCCGGGTGGCTGGGCTTGCCGGCAAAGGATTTGTCGACCTCGCTGCGCCACCAGCCGAGTTTGGAGGCGGCCACGCCCGGGTCGCTGATGAAGTCGGCCACGTCGTCGACTTCGCGGCAGAACGCGTAGAACGCGGTGATTGCCGCGCGCCGGGGCTTGGGCAGGAAGAGAAAGGCGTAATAAAAGCTGCTGCCGGAGGCGGCGGCCTTGTCCTGGACGTACTGCTCGGGGGTCATTTGGGCGGCGATTGTCCCATGGCCGCGCTATGCCACAGGGCATGCCGGTTGTTGCGCGGCAGCGCTACATGCGCACTGCGCGCGTCAGCATGACAAGCCAGTCGCGCGCGCCGAGCGTGGGACGCTGGCACAGGTTGCCGCCCTGCAGCGCGTCGATGCGATCGAGGATGCGCAGGCCGCCCTGCACGACCAGGCGCAGTTCCCAGCCGATACGCCCGGGCAGGCGGCGCGCCAGTGGTGCGCCCTGCAGCATCAGCGCACGCGCGTGCGCCGACAGCGCGGCCAGCAGCGCCGTGGTCGGCGCGCTGGGCTGCAGCGCCTGCAGCTGCGCGCGGCTCACCCCGTGGGCGGTGCAGTCGGCGTCGGTAACGTAGTGGCGCCCGCGGGGAATGTCCACGCTCAAGTCCTGCCAGAAGTTGATCAATTGCAGCGCGCTGCAGATGGCGTCGCTCTCGCGCAGGCTTGGTGCGTCGTGCACGCCGTATAGGTGCAGCAGCAGCCGCCCGACGGGGTTGGCCGAGCGGCTGCAGTAGCCGAGCAGCGCCGCATGGTCTGCGTAGGTGGCGCCGCCCTGCGTCATCTCCACGTCCTGAACGAAGGCGTCCAGCAGGTCGTCGAGCAATTGCTGCGGCAGCCGGTGCGCCTGCATCTGTACCTGGAGCGCGGCAAACAGCGCCGCCCAGCGCGGCGACGGTGCGCCGCCGGCGGCAATTGCGTGCAGGTCGGCGCGAAAGGCTTGCAGGTCGGCCAGGCGCTGCCCGGCGCTGGCGTCGCCCTCGTCGGCCAGGTCGTCGGCGGTGCGTGCAAAGGCGTAGAGGGCGCGGATCGGTGCGCGCAACCGCGCCGGACACAGCAGGGAGGCGACGGGGAAATTCTCGTAATGCGCCACGCGTGGCGGCGTGGCGGCAGCTGGGATGGGGGGCGGGAGGTTCACGGCTGCCATTGTCGCGGCTGTGGCGCTTGGCCCCTCATGCTTGCCCGCGTGGGGGTTGCGGCTTGTCTACGGGCACGTTACTGGTGTCGATTGCCGATATTTTTGCTGCTGCTGCCACGGTTGGCGGACAAGGCGTGCGCGCAACACGCTAAAATCGCGCGTTTGGCCTTTTGCCGCAGCCGCCCGGGGTGCCCCGGAGCGCAGGCGCTGGCCACGAACCGCGCGGGTGGCGAAATTGGTAGACGCACCAGGTTTAGGTCCTGACGCCAGCAATGGTGTGGGGGTTCGAGTCCCCCCCCGCGCACCACTCACCTATGGACACCGGTTGAAGGTGGTTTGCACCACGGCCGGGGCCTGATTCATTCAGACATCGCAAGGAGCCAGCATGGCCATCACCGTTGAAACCCTTGAAAAGCTCGAGCGCAAGATCACGCTGCAACTGCCCGCCACGGCCATCCAGGCCGAGGTGGACAGCCGTCTGAAGCGCCTGGCGCGCACCGTGAAGATGGACGGCTTTCGCCCCGGCAAGGTGCCGATGAGCGTGGTCGCGCAGCGCTATGGCTACTCGGTGCACTACGAGGTGCTCAACGACAAGGTGGGCGAGGCCTTTGCCCAGGCGGCCAACGAGGCGCAGCTGCGCGTGGCCGGCCAGCCGCGGATCTCTGAAAAAGAGGGCGCTCCCGAGGGCGAGATCGCCTTTGACGCGATCTTCGAGGTCTTCCCCGAGGTCAAGATCGGCAACCTGACCGAGGTCGAGGTCGAGCGGGTGTCGGCCGAGGTGACCGACGAGGCGATCGACAAGACGCTGGACATCCTGCGCAAGCAGCGCCGCACCTTTGCCCAGCGCGCCAAGGATGCGCCTGCGCAGGATGGTGACCGCGTGACCGTCGACTTCGAGGGCAAGATCGACGGCGAGGCGTTCGCTGGCGGCAAGGCCGAGGACTTCCAGTTCCTGGTCGGCGAAGGCCAGATGCTCAAGGAATTCGAGGACGCGGTGCGCGGCATGAAGAGCGGCGAGAGCAAGACCTTCCCGCTGGCCTTCCCCGAGGACTACCACGGCAAGGACGTGGCCGGCAAGACGGCCGACTTCCTGGTCACCATCAAGAAGATCGAGGCGGCCCACCTGCCCGAAGTCAACGACGAGCTGGCCGCGTCGCTGGGCGTCGACGGTGGCACCGTCGAGGCGCTGCGTGCCGACATCAAGAAGAACCTGGAGCGCGAGGTCAAGTTCCGCCTGCTGGCACGCAACAAGCAGGCTGTGATGGACGCGCTGCTGGAGAAGGCCGAGCTGGACCTGCCCAACGCCAGCGTGCAGGGCGAGATCGAGCGCCTGAGCGATGCGGCGCGCGCCGATCTCAAGCAGCGCGGCATGAAGGACGCCGACAAGGCTGAACTGCCCGAGGACATCTTCCGCCCGCAGGCCGAGCGCCGCGTGCGCCTGGGCCTGGTGATGGCAGAGCTGGTCAAGGCCAACGAGCTGCAGGCCAAGCCCGAGCAGCTCAAGGCCCATGTGGACGAGCTGGCCGCCAGCTACGAGAAGCCCGAGGACGTGGCGCGCTGGTACTTCAGCGACCGCAACCGCATGGCCGACGTCGAAGCCGTGGTGATGGAGAACAACGTCACCGACTTCGTGCTGGCCCAGGCCAAGGTCACTGACAAGGCGATCTCGTTCGACGAGCTTATGGGCCAGCAGCAGGCCTGATCGGCACCGGCGCCGACCTTCTGGGGCTTGTGCCTGCGCGCACAGGCCCCATTTGCGTTTCTGGCCAGGCCGATGGATGGCCCGCGCCCGGCGCGGGCAAGCCCCCGGCCGGTACAAAAACTGAGGTTAAAGTAACCGACTGATTTGGAGAATTTATGAGCGCACTGGAAACCCAGGCCCTGGGCATGATCCCCATGGTCATCGAGCAGTCCGGCCGCGGCGAGCGGTCGTACGACATTTATTCGCGCCTCTTGAAGGAGCGCGTGATCTTTCTGGTGGGCGAGGTCAACGACCAGACCGCCAACCTGGTGGTTGCCCAGTTGCTGTTCCTGGAAAGCGAGAACCCGGACAAGGACATTTCGTTCTACATCAACTCGCCCGGTGGCAGCGTGACGGCCGGCATGGCGATCTACGACACCATGCAGTTCATCAAGCCCGACGTGTCGACGCTGTGCTGCGGCTTTGCCGCCAGCATGGGCGCCTTCCTGCTGGCCGCCGGCGCCAAGGGCAAGCGCTACTCGCTGCCCAACAGCAAGATCATGATCCACCAGGTGCTGGGTGGCGCGCGCGGCCAGGCGACCGACATCGAGATCCACGCCCGCGACATCCTGCGCACCAAGGAGCAGATGAACCGCATTCTGGCCGAACGTACTGGCCAGTCCTACGAGAAAATCGTCAACGACACCGAGCGTGACTACTTCATGACCGCCGACGAGGCGAGCGCCTACGGCATCGTCGACCAGGTGATCGCCAAGCGCCCCTGAGGGCGCTGAGAGCGCTCCCGCACACCCGCAGGCCGCCTGGGCGACGGCGTTTCCCCCTGCGGGAAGCGCCGTTTTTAATTCGCTATCATCCCATTACGTTCCCCGTCACAAGGCATTGCTCCATGGCCGAGAAAAAAGGCTCCTCCAGCGAAAAAACCCTTTATTGCTCCTTTTGCGGCAAAAGCCAGCATGAGGTCAAGAAGCTGATCGCCGGGCCGTCCGTCTTCATCTGCGACGAGTGCATCGACCTGTGCAATGAAATCATTCGCGACGAACTGCCGGCCGAGACGCAGCAGGCCGCGCGTGGCGACCTGCCCACGCCCGCCGAGATCAAGTCCAACCTGGATAACTACGTCATCGGTCAGGAGGGGCCTAAACGCACGCTGGCCGTTGCCGTTTACAACCACTACAAGCGTCTGCGCCACAAGGAAAAGGCGGGCAGGGACGAGGTGGAACTGTCCAAGAGCAACATCCTCCTGATCGGGCCCACCGGCTCGGGCAAGACGCTGCTGGCGCAGACGCTGGCGCGCCAACTGGACGTGCCTTTCGTGATGGCCGACGCCACGACACTGACCGAGGCCGGGTACGTCGGCGAGGATGTCGAGAACATCGTGCAAAAGCTGCTGCAAAGCTGCAACTACGATATCGATCGCGCCCAGCGCGGCATTGTCTACATCGACGAGATCGACAAGATCACGCGCAAGAGCGACAACCCCAGCATTACGCGCGACGTCTCGGGCGAGGGCGTGCAGCAGGCGCTGCTCAAACTCATCGAGGGCACGATGGCCAGCATTCCGCCGCAAGGCGGCAGAAAGCACCCCAACCAGGACTTTCTGCAGGTGGACACGACCAACATCCTGTTCATCTGCGGCGGCGCCTTTGCGGGGCTCGAAAAAGTCATCGAGAACCGCACCGAGGCCTCGGGCATCGGCTTTGGCGCCACGGTCAAGAGCAAGAAGCAGCGCTCGCTCACCGAGGTGTTCCAGGACATCGAGCCCGAGGATCTGATCAAGTACGGCCTGATCCCCGAACTGGTCGGGCGCATGCCCGTCGTCACCGCGCTGGCCGAGCTGGGTGAAGACGCGCTGGTGCGCATCCTCACCGAGCCCAAGAACGCACTGATCAAACAGTACAGCAAGCTGCTGGCGATGGAGGGCGTCGACCTGGAGGTGCGCCCCGCCGCGCTCAAGGCGATTGCCCGCAAGGCGATTGCGCGCAAGACCGGCGCGCGCGGCCTGCGCTCCATCCTGGAACAGTCGCTGATCGCCACGATGTTCGACCTGCCCAATAGCAGCAACGTCGAGAAGGTGGTGGTCGACGAGTCGACGATCGACGAAGGCAAGGCGCCTTTGCTGGTCTATCGCGAGGCAGCCAAGAAGGCCTGACACCCTGGGCTGGGCTGCCCGCACCGCGGACGGCCGCCCCTTGGCTCCGCCGAGCGCGAGTCTGCAGTCAACAGCGCTGCACGGGTTGATATTTACCGCTTCCAGCCCATATGTGCCTGGAAGTTTTTCAAGGATGAACCATGCCCGGACAACCCCCCCTGCCCGCCACGCCCGTTGATTTGCCGCTGCTGCCGCTGCGTGACGTGGTCGTGTTTCCCCATATGGTGATTCCGCTGTTCGTCGGCCGCGCCAAGAGCATCAAGGCGCTGGAGCTGGCGATGGAGGGCGAGCGCCGCATCATGCTGGTGGCGCAAAAGGCCGCCTCCAAGGACGAGCCCCAGGTCAGTGACCTGTTTGACGTTGGCTGCGTCTCCACCATTTTGCAGATGCTCAAGTTGCCCGATGGCACCGTCAAGGTGCTGGTCGAGGGGCTGCAGCGCGCCCAGCTGGAGTCGGTCGACGAAGGCGAGACGCATTTCTCGGCGGTCGTCGTGCCCCAAGTGGCCGAGGCGGCGCAGGACGACGTGCCGGCCAGCGAGATCGAGGCACTGCGCCGCGCCGTGATGCAGCAGTTCGACCAGTACGTCAAGCTGAACAAGAAAATCCCGGGCGAAATCCTGTCCTCGATCTCCGGCATCGAGGACGCCGGCCGCCTGGCCGACACGATTGCTGCGCACCTGCCGCTCAAGCTTGAACACAAGCAGGCGGTGCTGGGCCTGGCGGGCATCAAGCAGCGGCTGGAGAACCTGTTCGAGCAGCTCGACCGCGAGGTCGACATCCTCAACGTGGACAAGCGCATCCGCGGCCGCGTCAAGCGCCAGATGGAGAAAAACCAGCGCGACTTCTACCTGAACGAGCAGGTCAAGGCCATCCAGAAGGAACTGGGCGAGGGCGAGGAGGGTGCCGACCTCGAAGAGATTGAGAAACGCATCAAGGCCGCCAAGATGCCCGCCGAGGCGCGCAAGAAGGCGCAAGGCGAATTGAAGAAGCTCAAGCTGATGTCGCCGATGTCGGCCGAGGCGACCGTGGTGCGCAACTACATCGATGTGCTCACCGGCCTGCCCTGGAGCAAGAAGACCAAGATCCTGCAGGATCTGGCGCACGCCGAAGCCGTGCTCAACGAAGACCACTATGGCCTAGAGAAGGTCAAGGATCGCATCCTGGAATACCTTGCAGTCCAGCAGCGCGTGGACAAGGTCAAGGCGCCCATTCTGTGCCTGGTGGGGCCGCCGGGCGTAGGCAAGACGTCGCTGGGCCAGTCGATCGCCAAGGCCACCGGGCGCAAATACGTGCGCATGGCGCTGGGCGGCATGCGCGACGAGGCCGAGATCCGCGGCCATCGGCGCACCTACATCGGCGCGATGCCGGGCAAGGTGCTGCAAAACCTGAACAAGGTCGGCACCCGCAATCCGCTGTTCCTGCTCGACGAGATCGACAAGCTGGGCATGGACTTCCGGGGCGATCCGTCGAGCGCTTTGCTGGAAGTGCTTGATCCCGAGCAGAACCACAAGTTTGGCGACCACTACGTCGAGGTCGACTTCGACCTGTCGGACGTGATGTTCGTCGCCACGTCCAACTCGATGAACATCCCCCCGGCGTTGCTCGACCGCATGGAAGTCATCCGTCTGTCGGGCTACACCGAAGACGAGAAGACCAATATCGCGCTCAAGTACCTGCTGCCCAAGCAGATGGCCAGCAACGGCGTGCGCGAAGAGGAGCTGAGCGTGCACGAGAGCGCTGTACGTGACATCGTGCGCTACTACACCCGCGAGGCCGGCGTGCGCTCGCTCGAACGCGAGCTCTCCAAGATCTGTCGCAAGATCGTCAAGGGCCTGCTGCTGGGGCAGCTGACGCCGCAGGTCGTGATCTCGGCGGACAACCTGGGCGACTACCTGGGCGTGCGCAAATACACCTATGGCCATGCCGAGACGCAGAACCAGATTGGCCAGGTCATTGGCCTGGCGTGGACCGAAGTAGGCGGCGACCTGCTGACCATTGAGGTCGCAACCATGCCTGGCAAGGGCGCCATCCAGCGCACCGGGTCGCTGGGCGACGTGATGAAGGAGTCGGTCGAGGCCGCACGCACCGTGGTGCGCAGCCGCGCGCGCTCGCTGGGTATCCGGGATGAGGCTTTCGACAAGCGCGACCTGCACATTCACGTGCCCGACGGCGCCACGCCCAAGGACGGCCCGAGCGCCGGCGCCGCCATGGCCACGGCCATGGTGTCGGCGCTTACCGGCATTCCGGTGCGCGCCAACGTCGCGATGACTGGCGAGATCACGCTGCGCGGCGAGGTGACCGCCATCGGCGGGCTCAAGGAAAAGCTGCTCGCCGCGCTGCGCGGCGGTGTCAAGACGGTGCTGATCCCCGAGGAGAACGTCAAGGATCTGCAGGAGATCCCGGACAACGTCAAGCAGGGGCTGGAGATCGTCCCCGTGCGCTGGATCGACAAGGTGCTTGACATTGCGCTGGAGCGCCAGCCCACACCGCTGGGCGACGATGAACTGGCTGCCGAGGTGGCCGCAGCCGTAGCAGCGCCTGCGGTGGCCGCCAAGCCTGAGCGCGCTCGCAGCCGCTCAGTCAAGCACTGAAGGGCGGCATAGATTTTGAGAGCGTGGCAGGTTTGCGCAGAATTTTTCTGAAAGGGTCAGAAATTACGCTACAATTGCCACCATTGATGCTTCGCACGTTATAATGCAAGGCTTCGGTAAATGCGGGAATAGCTCAGTTGGTAGAGCGCAACCTTGCCAAGGTTGAGGTCGTCGGTTCGAGACCGATTTCCCGCTCCAGTTTTTACAGCAAAGGGAGGCTCAGGCTTCCCTTTTTGTCAAAAGCATGGCGCGGTAGCAAAGCGGTTATGCGTCGGATTGCAAATCCGTTGAGGCCGGTTCGACTCCGGCCCGCGCCTCCAGGATTGCAGCAGTTTTTTCTGAAATCAAGAAAATACTGCTACAATGCCAGACTTTCCTGATCGCGGATTGATGGATTAGGTTCAGAAAATGCGGGAATAGCTCAGTTGGTAGAGCGCAACCTTGCCAAGGTTGAGGTCGTCGGTTCGAGACCGATTTCCCGCTCCATAGATACACAAAGGGAAGCCCAGGCTTCCCTTTTTTATTGCGCCCTTTCCTTTTTGGCCAAGAGCGCGCGAAGGCGCATGAATGTGTCGCTCTTGCAGCACCATTGATGATGCTGTACCGTCTTTTTGCACGCTTGGCGTGCGTCGCCCCGATGGTGAAATTGGTAGACACTGCGGACTTAAAATCCGCCGCTTTCCTGCATAAGGGGCGTGCCGGTTCGACCCCGGCTCGGGGCACCACCAGATATTGCTATGTCGCACTACAACCCCCCGTTTGAAATTCACGTCCACGGTCAGGTGCTGTTGCGCCCGGGCATCGACTTTGCGCAGCTTCAGGAGGCTTTGCGTCCGCTGTGGAAGTACGCCGGTGCGCGCTCTCTGGCTGATGGTGCAGCCAGCTACTATGAGGAAGAGCCGGGCATCCAGTACGACGCGCGCGAGCGTACGCTGCAGATATGCTGGACTGTGTGCGGCGACGAGGATTTTCGCCAGTCGCTGGACGATATGTGCATGAGCCTGAATGAATTGGCCGAGCAGGGCGCGGCGATCGAGGTGACCTTCTACGACACCGAATTCGATGAGGACGAGGCGCCCGAGGATGCCGAATCGCGCGATGATTTCTTGATGCTGTTCGTCGGTCCCACGCCGGCGGCCATCATGCAGGTGCAGCGTGATTTGCTGGTGCAGGATGTGGTCGATCTGATGGAGCGTCACTTCGACGGCTCCGAACTGGGCGGGGTCGTCGCCGAGATCGACAAGCTGTTTTCGCAGCGTTTCGACGCACTGGTCAATTCGCTGGAGATCGGCAAGCCCCCACGTGGCGGCAACCCGGGTGGCAGCCACGGCGGCGGCGGGCGCCGCCCGCGTCATCTGCATTGAGCGCATGCGCGCGCGTCGCAGGCCGGCGCGCGCCAGCAGATTTTCAACTTTCCTGTTGCTCTGCCAGGTGGCTCATTCCACCTCGGCGGCGGTGCAGTGCGCCGCATCCAGCGCCAGCCAGCGCTGCGCCGCACTGGCCAGCGCCGCCAGCGCGCCGGTGGTCAGCAGCGTGGTGGCTCCGGCGGTGTCGCGGTGGGCCAGCAGGTCGCGCTGTGCCAGTAATTGATGCGTGTGCCGGGCCACGGCGGGGCCTGTTTCGATGATTTGTACCTGCGGGCCGGCCAGATCCTGCAGCCAGGGCAGCGCAAATACATAGTGTGTGCAGCCCAGCACCAGGGTGTCGATCTGTCCCGGTTGTTCGCCCAGGTTGCCCAACGCATGGACGTAGCGAGCACACAGCGCCTGGATACGCGCCTGCGCTTGTGCATCGTCCGCGGGGGCTGCCGTGCTTTGCTCGATGGCCCAGGCCAGCCCGTCGCAGGCCTGGATGGCGAACTGCGTGCCGCTGCCTTGGGCGGCCAGCAGCCGCGCAAAGCGCTCGCTGGTCACGGTGCCGCGCGTGGCCAGCACACCGACGTGGTGGGTACGACTGTGCGCGGCCGCGGGCTTGAGGGCGGGCTCCACACCCACGATGGGCAGGCCGGGCAATTCGCTGCGTAGCAATTGCACCGCTGCGGCGGTGGCGGTGTTGCAGGCGACGACGAATGCCTTGATCTGGTGGCGCTGGTGCAGGAATCGGGCAATCGTCAGGCTGCGCTGCTGCACCAGTGCGTCGCCTTTTTCGCCGTAGGGCGCATGGCTGCTGTCGGCCAGGTAGACGAAGTGCTCGTGCGGCATGCGGTTGCGCAGCGCGCGCAGCACGCTCAGTCCGCCCACGCCGCTGTCGAACACGCCAATTGGCGCGTCGCGCTCTGCCACCCCCTGTCGTTGCGGGATGCCGGCGGCGCTGGAGTCGGGGGGAGGGTGCATCGGGACGCGGAGCAGGTCAAAACCCGCCATTGTCCTCTTTTGTGCCGTGCTTCAAGGGGCAGCAGAGTGGGAGTGGCCGCGCCGCGCGGGTCGAGTTCAAGCCTCAGCTTCAGCCTCTCAAGGCCGCTGGGCAGTCTCGTCGGCACCGACGGCCACGCGCGCGCGAAAGCCCGCCAGCACGGTCTTCAGGCGCCTGGCGTTGTCCGCGCCCATGCGCAGCAGGATTTTCTGGCCGCTGGAGCGCTGCTGCAGGGCGGCATCGGCGAACTCGTAGCGCACCCAGGGGCGCAGTGACGGAACCTCGCCCGCGACCGGGGTGAGCTGCACGCGCAGCGGCTGGGCCGGCTCGGGCGTGGCCAGCAGGTGGTCGAGCACGGCCACCAGCCGGTCGTTGAAATACTGCTCGGGGTAGCCCAGATCTTCATAGGCCTGCTGGAACAGCGGGTACAGGTGGCGGTACAGGCGCGCCGCGCCGTCCAGCGGTAGAGACTCGGCCAGCGCGACCAGCGGGCGGTAGCGCGCCACATTGGCTTGTGCAATCACCAGGCCTTGCTCAGTCTGTTCGGCGCTGAAACGCCCCGGTGTGGGATGCACCGGCCACAGTTGCGCGGGCGCCAGCGGGCGCGCCAGGTTGTCCACCGTGGCGACGATGCGCCGAACCAGGGCGTCGAGCTGGAAAAACTGCAGCACTTGCGCCTTGCCAAGCAAGTCTTGCGCTGCCTGTGCAACCAGCGCATCGCCGTCGGCCTGGGCGGGCAGGGGTAGGGGCAGGGTGTCGTCACCGGCCTCGGGCGGCAGCGGGTACAACGGGGCCTCGGCGTCGGTGCTGGCCGGTTCGGCGGGCGGCTGGTCAGGCGAGGACTGTCCCGAGGTGGCGGTCGTGCTGGCCGCAGGCGTGTTGGCGGGCATTGGCAGTTCGGTCGGGCGCATCCACACCCACCAGGCGGCGGCCAGCGCCAGCAGGGCCAAGGCCAAGACCACCAACCAGGCTGGCCAACGGCTGGCGCGGGGCTGGTAACGCGAAGGAATGTTGGGCGAAGGGCGGTCAGACATGGGTGCATTGTGCAGCGCTTGCCGCGGCGCGGCCAGTGCCGCGGTGCCCGGCGGGGGGGGGGGCTGTCCGGCCATCGCCGCTGTTGATGGCTTGGTTCGGCGATTGCGCAGGGCGCGCCGGCGTCGGCTAGAGCCGCACGGTAGGGCGATCGGTGACACTGGCGTGTTCCCGCCCTTGTTTGCCATGACCGCCCTGTCCCGCCGCCAGCTCATTGGCCTGCTGCTGCTGACCTTGATGTGGGGCCTGAACTGGCCCGTGATGAAGTTGGCGCTGCGCGAGCTCTCGCCGCTGTACTTTCGTGCGCTGACCATGGGCCTGGGCGCACTGGCGCTGGCCTGGTACTTTGGCGCGCGCGGCCTGCCGATGCTGCCGCGCGGCGAGCGCCAGTGGCGCGACGTGGTGGTGCTGGGCCTGCCCAACATCCTGGGCTGGCACGCGCTGTCGATCATTGGCGTGGCGCACCTGCCGGCCGGGCGCGCGGCCACGCTGGGCTTTACCATGCCGGTGTGGACCGTGCTGCTGGGCGTGCTGTTCTATGGCGAGCGGCTGACCGGTCGGCTGGTATTGGCAGTGGCCGCGGTGCTTGCCGGCATTGCGCTGCTGCTGGGCAATGAGCTGGCGCAGCTGGCTGGCAGCCCGCTGGGTATTGCCTGGATGCAGGGCGCGGCGCTGAGTTGGGCGCTGGGCACGATTTGGATGCGCCGCGCGCATCTGACGATGCCGGCCGAGACACTGGTGGTGTGGATGATGGTGCTGTCCGCGCTGGTCATTGCCGCGCTGGCACTGTGGCTGGAGCCGCCGCAGAACTGGCATTTCAGCGCGGTAATGTGGGTGGTACTGGTCTGGACGGTGCTGATCAACTACGGTGCGGCGCAGGTAGTCTGGTTTGCGTTGGCGCGCGCGCTGCCGCCGGCCACCAGCGCGATGAGCGTGATGGCCGTGCCACTGATTGGCACGCTCAGCGCGCCTTTGGTCATTGGCGAGTGGCCGCACTGGCAGGACATGGCGGCGATGGTCTGTGTGGTCGTCGCCATCGGCGCGGTGCTGCTGCGCCGCGATTGACGCGCGCCGGTGCGAGGGCTGTCAGCCCAGCACGCGCAGCAGCGCCGCGTTGAACGTCTGCGGCTGCTCGTACTGCACCCAGTGCCCGGCATCCGCAATCAGCTGCAGGCCGCGGTAGGGCGCGCCGGTGGCGGCAAAGGCGCTGTCCAGGTGGCTGATCCAGGATTTGTACAGTGCGTCGTGGGCGCCGTAGATGGCGTGGACGGGGCTGGTCACCTGCGCGAGGGCACGCGCCAGCGCGTCGGTGTCCGAGGTGCGTCGCTGCGGCAGACGGTCGCGCAGCACGTTGTGCACATGCAGTTGCAACGTGGGTGCGTCGATGCGCGCGGCGTCGTGCAGCATCAGTTCGGCCAGGTTGTGATGGTGCACCGCGTTGCGGGCCTCTTCGTTCTTCAGGTGGCGCCAGCCGCGCAACTGGAACTGGCGCCGCGGAACCACGCCCATGGCCGGCGCGCCGGCCAGCACCAGGCGCTGAACCCGCTCGGGGTGGGCGCCGGCCAGCAGGCCGCCGGTGAGTCCGCCGAACGAGAAACCGACCAGGTCGCATTCCTGAGCGCCCAGCAGCAGCTGCAGGCCATCGGCCAGCGGCTGCACCATGGCCTGCGCGTCGCAGCCCTGCGGGGGCGGATCGGAGTCGCCAAAGCCCGGCAGGTCGGGCACCCACAGCGTGCGGCCGCTGGCGGCCAGCGCGTCGATGTTGTGCGCCCAGTGCGTCCAGCTGCCGCTGCCTCCGTGCAGCAGCACCAGCGGCGCGTGGTCGCTGGTATCCGTCCCCCAGTGGTGCCACACCATGCGCCCGCCTCCGGCCATGGCGGTGGCGTGGCGGCTGGCGCGCTGCTCCAGCGGTTGCAGCCACGCGGGCAGCTCCAGCGCGTGGCCTTGCGGCTTCACCATTGGGCGATGGCGTCGATCGCCAGGCCGTAGCCGGCAACGCCAAAGCCGCACATCACGGCGCGCGCCGCCGTTGCGATATAGGAGTGGTGGCGAAACGGCTCGCGCGCGTGGACGTTGCTGATGTGCAACTCGACCAGTGGCACGCCCGTGCCCTTGATCGCATCAAGCAACGCCACGCTGGTGTGCGTGTAGGCCGCGGCATTGAGCACCACGCCGGCCAGGCCGCCCGATGCGTGCAGGCGACCGGCTTCATGGATCCAGTCGACCAACTGGCCTTCATGGTTGCTTTGGTGAAACGCAAGCGTCAGGCCGTGGCGGGTGCAGGCGACCTCGCACAGCTGGCGTACGTCGTCCAGCGTCTGCGCGCCGTAGATGCCGGGCTCGCGCGTGCCCAGCAGATTCAGGTTGGGGCCATTGAGGACGTAGACGGTTTGGGGCATGGCGTGGGCTGAGAAGCAGTCAGCCGGCCATTATGCGGCTGTGGCCGACCCTCAGCGCCGGTGGCCGCCGTGGCCGCGGCCCGGGTGGCCATGGCCGTAGTGGTGGCCGCGTGGCGGAGCGTAATGCTTGTGCTTGCGGTGGTGCCCGCGCCAGACTGGCGGGGCATAGACCACCGGCGGCGGTGCGTAATACACCGGTGCCGGCGCGTAGTAGACCGGTGGCGTGGCGTAGACCACGGCCGGCGGCACACTGCCCACGCCAACGACCATGCCGGGGGCGTTCACGCCGACCGACCAGTACACGTCGCTGCGCGCCTGGGCGCTGCCGGCGGCGGCCAGCAAGGCTGTAGCCAGAACGGCTACGGCTGCGCGGGGGCGCCAGAGGGCGGAAAGCTTGGACATGGTGGTATCTCCTGGGCAGTGGCGCATGCGCCGGGTGCATGGGCAGACCGGGGCGCTGCCTGTGGCAGGCAGTCCTGGTCTTGATCGTGGTTCATTGTCTTAACGCGCGACAGGCCTTCAGGTTGGCAGGGTTGTGTTGCGTTTGTGTGTCCGTTGGTCAACAGGACGTGTCAGCCGGTTACTTGCGGCGCTGGTGAGCAGGTGCCGGGCAGCCGGGCGCGGAGCGCCTCCACACTAGAATCCCCGGGATGAGCACTCCTGCCCCTTTTGTACCGTCGGCTGAGCCGACCAAACCCAGCCATTTCCTGCGCCAGATCATCGAAGCCGACCTGGCCGCCGGCAAGCACGCACACAACCATTGGGCCGGCAGCCCCGGCGACGCGGCGCACCAGCGCGCCGGCGCGCTGGATGCTGCGGCGATTCGCACGCGCTTTCCGCCCGAGCCCAATGGCTATTTGCACGTGGGCCACGCCAAGAGCATTTGCCTGAACTTTGGCCTGGCGCGCGACTACCAGGGCGTGTGCCACCTGCGCTTCGACGACACCAACCCGGAGAAGGAAGACCAGGAGTACGTGGACAGCATCATCGATGCGGTGCACTGGCTGGGCTTTGACTGGAAGGACACCGACGGCGCCGAGCACCAGTATTTCGCCAGCGACTACTTCGACTTCATGTACCGCGCTGCCGAGTACCTGATCGAGGCCGGCCACGCCTACGTCGACGAGCAGACTGCCGACGAGATGCGCGCCAGCCGCGGCGATTTCAGCAAGCCCGGCGTGAACAGCCCGTTTCGCGACCGCACCCCGGCCGAGAGTCTGGCGCGCTTTCGCGCGATGCGCGACGGCCAGCTGCCCGACGGTGCGGCGGTGCTGCGCGCAAAAATCGACATGGCGTCGCCCAACATCAATATGCGCGACCCGGCGATTTACCGCATTCGCCGCGCCACGCACCACAATACCGGCGACCGGTGGTGCATCTACCCGATGTACACCTTTGCGCACCCGATCGAAGACGCGCTCGAATGCATCACGCACAGCATCTGCACGCTGGAATTCGAGGATCAGCGCCCGTTTTACGACTGGCTGCTCGACCGCCTGGCCGAGGGCGACCTGATTGCCACGCCCCAGCCGCGCCAATATGAATTTGCGCGGCTGAATCTCACCTACGTCATCACCAGCAAGCGCAAGCTCAAGCACCTGGTGGACAACGGCATCGTCGCCGGCTGGGACGACCCGCGCATGCCCACCATCGTCGGGTTGCGCCGGCGCGGATACACGCCGGCGGCCATCCGGCTGTTTTGCGACCGCATCGGCGTGACCAAGGACTACAGCTGGATCGACTATGCGACGCTGGAAGGCTGCCTGCGCGAGGATTTGGAGCCGCGTGCCCACCGCGCCATGGTGGTGCTCGACCCGGTGCCGCTGGTGCTGACCAACTGGGCCGAGGTCTTTGGCAGCGACGGCCACCTGGAGGACTGCCAACTGCCCGCGCTGCCGCACGCGGTGGACGGGCAGGAGGCGCCCGCGCCGCGCCGGTTCAAGCTGGGGCGGCAGGTGTGGATCGAGCGCGAGGACTTCGAGGAGACCCCGCCCAAGGGCTACAAGCGCCTGTTCCCGGGCAACCTGGTACGCCTCAAAGGCGGCTACGTCGTCGAGTGCACCGGCTGCGTGCGCGGCGCGGACGGCCAGGTGGCCGAAGTACACGCCAAGGTCATCGCCGACACCAAGAGCGGCACGCCCGGCGCCGACAGCGTCAAGGCCAAGTCCGCCATCACCTGGGTGGGCGCGCACGACGGCGTGCAGGCCGAGGTGCGGCTGTACGACCGCCTGTTCACCGACGCCCAGCCCGACGCCGGCGGCAAGGATTTTCTGACACTGCTTAACCCGGGCAGCCTGCGCGTGGCCACCGCCTGGGCCGAGCCCTCGCTGGCCGCAGCGCGGGCCGACGACAAATTCCAATTCGAGCGCCACGGCTACTTCGTCGCCGACCGCCACGACCATGCGTCCGGCAAGCCGGTGTTCAACCGCATCACCAGTCTCAAGGACAGCTGGGGCAAGTAAGCCCAGCATTGGCAGCGGGCTGTTCGCGCCCCGGGCCGATGCCGCGGAACTTGTGCCCCGCCGCATTACTCTGATTTCGCCATGATCCATTTCAAAAGCATTACCCGCATTGGCCTGCTGGCCGGCGCTGCCTTGCTGGCAGCCTGCGCGCAGCAGCCCGCCCAGACCATGAACCAGGCCGCCCCCACCGCCGAGCAACTGCAAGCCTATGTATGGGATTTGCGCACCGCGCACGACGGCGCCGGCCAGGCAACGCAGGCCTGGCAGTTGAAGGGCCGCAAGCCACTGCGTCTGCAGTTCAACGCCCGCCAGTTGTCGGTGCAGCAGCTGTGCAACATCATGAATGCCGGCTACCGAATCGATGGCACGCAGTTGCAGGTACAGCGCCCGATGAGCACGATGCGCGCCTGCGCCGAGGACGGCCTGATGCAGTTGGAGCATCGCGTCGGTCAGCAACTGCCCAGCGCGCGCAGCGCGCAGCTGGCGCAGGGTGGCGGCGCACCGGTGCTCACGCTCGGCTTTGCCGACGGCAGCCGCTGGGAGCTGGCGGGCACGCCTACGCCGCAGACGCGCTACGGTAGCGCGCCAGAGCGCGTCTTCTGGGAAGTTGCCCCCGACCGCGTGGCCTGCAGCCACGGCGTCGTCAAGGACGCGCAATGCCTGCGTGTGCGCGAGATCCGCTATGCCGACAACGGAGTCAAGCAAGGCGCAGGGCCGTGGGAGCTGTTCTACGGCCAGATCGAAGGCTGGCAGCACCAGGACGGCGTGCGCAACGTGCTGCGCCTGGATCGCTACCGCGTGAAGAACCCGCCGGCCGACGCCTCGTCGCTGGCCTATGTGCTGGACATGGTCGTCGAGTCCGAGCAGGTCAAAAAGTAACGGGCGCCCCTGTACGGCAAAGCCGCTCCGAGAGCGGCTTTTTTATTGTTCGTGCGCGCAGTGCAGGCGCTGGGCGGCGCCTGCCGGTTCAGGCCGTGGCCTTGAGCGCGCCGGCCTGCGTCAGCCGCTCGACCACGAGCAGTGCGCGCATTTCCTGCTGGCTCATGATGCCCAGATCCTCGGCCACCTGGGCGATCGGCTTGCCGCTGGCAATGGCCAGCTTGGCGATGGCCGCGGCCTTCTCGTAGCCGATCAGCGGGTTGAGCGCGGTCACCAGCGTCACCGACTCGGCAATGCGCTCGCTCAGCAGATCCTGGTTGGCCGTGATGCCCTCGACGCAGTTGACCTGCAGCGTGCGGCAGGCGTTGGCCAGGTGGGCCAGGCTTTTGTGCAGCGACCAGGCCATCAGCGGCTCGAAGGCGTTGAGCTGCAGCTGGCCGGCCTCCACCGCCATGGTGATGGCCACGTCGTTGCCGATGACCTCGAAGCACACCAGGTTCATCACTTCCGGGATCACCGGATTGACCTTGCCCGGCATGATGGACGAGCCCGCCTGGCGCGCCGGCAGGCGGATGTCGCGCACGCCGGCTTGCGGGCCCGAGGACAGCAGGCGCAGGTCGTTGCTGATTTTGGACAGCTTGGCGGCGATGCGCTTCAAGATGCCCGAGATGTCGACGAAGGCGCCAGTGTCGCTGGTGGCGGCGATCAGGTTGCCCGCCAGGTGCACCGGCACGCCCGACAGCGCGGCCAGGCGCTGCGTGACCACCTCGGCATAGCCCACCGGCGCGTTGATGCCGGTGCCAATGGCGGTGCCGCCCATGTTCACCTCGCACATCAGTGCGGCGCTGTCCTTCAGGCGCTGCTCGTCGTCGGCCAGCATGCTGGCAATCGCCTCGAACTCCTGGCCCAGCGTCATCGGCACCGCGTCCTGCAGTTGGGTGCGGCCGATCTTGAGGATGCCCTTGAACTCAACCGCTTTGGCCTCGAACGCGCCGCGCAGCCCGGCCAGGGCCTGCAGCAGCGTCTGGATCCCGAACCAGGTCGCCAGCTTGACCGCGGTGGGGTAGGCGTCGTTGGTGCTTTGCGAGGCGTTGACGTGGTCGTTGGGGTGGATGGCGTCGTAGTGGCCCTTGGCCAGCCCCAGATGCTCCAGTGCGCGGTTGGCGATCACCTCGTTGGCGTTCATATTGGTCGAGGTGCCGGCGCCGCCCTGCATCACGTCGACGACGAACTGCGCGTTCAGCTGCCCGGCGATCACGTCGTCGCAGGCGCGGGCAATGGCGTCGGCCTGGTGCGCCGTGATGGCGCCCAGCTGTGCGTTGGCCTGGGCCGCAGCCTTTTTGACGTAGCCGAAGGCGCGCACCAGGTCGGGCATCTGCGCCACGGTGTGGCCCGAGATCGGGAAATTCTCCACTGCGCGTGCGGTGTGCACGCCCCAGTAGGCGTCATCGGGGATGGGCATGCTGCCCAGGAAGTCTTGTTCTTGACGCATGGTCAACCACTCTTGAGACGGATCGGAAATTGAGGGAAACGGCCATCCACCCGCGGTGGATGGCTGCAGACAACGCAATGCCTGTGCCTTGTGGGCGCAGCCACGGCGCACGGCATGTGCGTGGTGCCAACGTGGGAATGCCCTGGCTGCCAGTGGTTCATCCGTTTGGCGGATGAGCCGCTGCAGCGCAGGGCATGGGCCGCGATTATGACCCAATGCGCAAATGATGCATTGCGGTAAAAGTTTTTTGCATAACGTGCGCCGACCGGCCGCGGCCTACACTCCAGGCGCCATGTCTGCCCATCCTCCCTACCGTTTGCTGCGCCTGAACAAGCCCTATGGCGTGCTCAGCCAGTTCACGCCGGAGGGGCGTTGGCGCGGTCTGAAGGATGTGCTGCCAGTTCCCGGCGTCTACGCCTGCGGGCGGCTGGACGCCGACAGCGAGGGGCTGTTGCTGCTGACTGACGATGGCCGGTTGCAGGCGCGCATCAGCGACCCGCGCCACAAGCTGCCCAAGACCTATTGGGTGCAGGTCGAGGGCGTGCCGGATACGCAGGCGCTGGATGCGCTGCGCCGCGGCGTCGCGCTGCGCGACGGGGTAACGCTGCCTGCGCAGGTGCGCCGGCTCGACCCGCCGCCTCTGCTGTGGCCGCGCGATCCGCCGATCCGCGTGCGCCAGAGCGTGCCCGACAGCTGGATCGAGCTGGTCATCAGCGAGGGCCGCAACCGCCAGGTACGCCGCATGACCGCCGCGGTCGGCCACCCCACGCTGCGCCTGGTGCGGGTGGCCATCGGCCCCTACACGCTGGATGGACTGGCGCCCGGCCAGTGGGAGGACGTGGCGCTGGACGCCAGGACGCGGGCTGCGCCCGGCAGTGTCAGCCGCCCGCGCGGCGCAGGCGCAGCGCGCCGTCGATGACCAGCACGCCGACGGCGACGAAAATCGGCCCGTAGGTGGGCCACTGCGCCGGCGAGATGCTCTCGCCCAGCGCCAGGGCTGCCAGCGCCAGCAGCACCGGTTCCACGTAGCTGAGCAGTCCGAACAGCCCCAGCGGCAACAGCCGGCTGGCGGCCATGTACAGCGCCAGCGCCACCGCGCTGATCACGCCCAGCACCGGCACCATGGCCCACAGGTGGGGCTGCTCCAGCACCAGCGGCAGCGACGACGGTGTGCGCAGCACGTACCACAGCGCGGGCGGCACCAGCAGCAGCATGTCCAGCCAGTGTCCGCCCAGATGGTCGCTGGCCAGCTGGCGGCGCGTGACGAAATACACCGTGTAGCCCAGCGCCACCAGCCAGGTCTCCCACGACATGTTGCCCGCGCGCAGCAGCTCGTGCGCAACGCCGGCGGCGGCCAGCAGCGTGGCCAGTGTCTGCAGCCGAGTGAGCCGCTCGCGGTAGAGCAGGCGGCCGGCCAGCACCATGACCAGCGGCAGCAAAAAATAGCCCAGCGACACCGGCAGCGCCCGCCCGTGCAGCGGTGCCCACAGAAACAGCCACAGTTGCACGCCCAGCATGGCCGCGCTGGCCAGCAGGCCCAGCGCCAGCAGTGGCGTGCGCCGTACGCGCTGCGCCAGCAGCCGCACCCGCTGCCACTGGCCCATGCCCAGCAGCAGCGCAGTGGTGAACGGCAGCGTGGCGATGACGCGCCAGCCAAAGATCTGCTCGCCGTCCAGCGGTGCCAGCAGCGGCGCCAGGTAGTACATGGCGCCAAACAGCACGGAGGCGATGAGCGATGCGGCCAGGCCTTTGATCACGGAGGTGGACGATGGGTAAAAGAGTGGGAAGACAGATGCAGGGGGCGATTGTCAGCGACGGCGGGCCCGCGGATTTGGTCACAATGCCAATCCAGGTGGCGCGGCAATGCGCGCCAAGTGCAAAGGACATTGGCATGAACATCTTGATTACCGGCGGCTGTGGTTTTCTGGGCGCGCGCCTGGCGCGTGAATTGCTGGCGCAGGGCAGCCTTGCGCTGGACGGCGCCGCACCCCGGCCCATTGCGCGGCTGTGGCTGGTGGATCGCGTGGCGCCGCCCGCCGACCTGCTGGCGGATGCGCGCGTGCAGGGCCTGCAGGGTGACCTGCTGGAGCAGATCGATGGGGGCGCGCTGCCGCTGGCCGACGCCGACTTGGTTTACCACCTGGCCGCGGCGGTGAGCGGCGAGTGCGAGGCCGATTTCGACCTGGGCATGCGCAGCAATGTGCGCACCACGCGGGCGCTGCTGCAGGCCTGCCGCAACGCGGGCCGCGCGCCGGTGTTCGTGTTCTCCAGCTCGGTGGCGGTGTTTGGCAGTGCGCCCGGCGTGCCGCTGCCCGCAGTGGTGCAGGACGACACGCTGCCCACGCCGCAAAACAGCTACGGCATTCAGAAGTTCATTGGCGAGCAGTTGGTGGCCGACTGCACACGCAAGGGCTTTGTGCGCGGGCGCAGCGTGCGCTTGATGACGGTGAGCGTGCGCCCGGGGCGGCCCAACGCAGCGGCGTCCAGCTTTTTGAGCGGCCTGCTGCGCGAGCCGCTGGCCGGTGAGCGCACCGTCTGCCCGGTGCCGCCCGAGACGGCGGTGGCGCTGTCATCGCCCGCCAGCGCGGTGCGCGGCCTGCTGCGCGCGGCCACGGCCGGCAGTGCCGAATGGGGGCCGCGCACCGCGGTCAACCTGCCGGCACTGACCACCACGGTGGCCGAGATGGTGCAGGCGCTGCACGCGCTGGCCGGCGACGCGGCAACGGCGCTGATCGACTGGCGGTGCGATGCGGCCATCGAGGCCATCGTGGGCAGTTGGCCCAGCCGCTTCGACGCGCGCCGCGCCGCAGCGCTGGGGCTGCTGCCCGACGAAGGCTTTGCCGCCATCCTGCGCGAATACGTGCGCGAGAACCCGCAGGCCATCCAGCTGGCGCTGAAAGGTTGACCATGGGCCAACTGCTGCTCGGCTGCATTGCCGATGACTTCACCGGCGCAACCGACCTGGCCAACAACCTGGTGCGCGCCGGCATGCGCGTGGTGCAGGCCATTGGCGTGCCCGCCGGCCCGCCGGCGGCCGATGTTGATGTGGTGGTCATCGCGCTCAAGTCGCGCACCATTCCCGCAAGCGAGGCGGTGGTGCAGTCGCTGGCCGCACTTGCCTGGCTGCGGGCGCAGGGCGCGCGCCAGATCTATTTCAAATACTGCTCGACCTTCGACAGCACGCCGGCCGGCAACATCGGCCCGGTGACCGAGGCGCTGATGGACGCGCTGGGCTGCGACTTCACCATCGCCACCCCGGCCTTCCCGGACAACCAGCGCACGGTGTTCAAGGGCCACCTGTTCGTCGGCGATCTGCTGCTGAGCGACAGCGGCATGCGCGACCATCCGCTGACGCCGATGACCGACGCCAATCTGGTGCGCGTGCTGCAGGCGCAGTGCCGGCGCAAGGTGGGGCTGATCGACCACGCCGTGGTTGCGCGCGGGCCGCAGGCCATCACCGAGCGCATCGCGCAGCTGCGCGCCGAGGGCGTGGGCATTGCCATCGTCGATGCGGTATCGAACGGCGACCTGCTGCGCCTGGGGCCGGCGCTGGCCGGCATGCCGCTGGTGACGGCCGGCTCGGGCGTGGCCATCGGGCTGCCGGCCAACTTCGGCTTGGTACCCTCGCGCGCTGCCAGCCAGCTGCCGTCCGCTCAGGGGCTGCGCGCCGTGGTGTCGGGCAGCTGCTCGCAGGCCACGCAGCGCCAGGTGCAGGACTTCATCGCGCGCGGCGGGCAGGCGCTGGCCATCGATCCGCAGCGCATCGCCGAGGGCGCGGACATGGCAGCCGAGGCGCTGGCCTGGGCCACACCGCTGCTGGCACGTGGCCCGGTGCTGGTCTATTCGACGGCGGACAGCGCCGCCGTGCAGTCGGTGCAGGCGCGCCTGGGCGTGGAAGCCGCCGGCGCGCTGGTCGAGCGCACGCTGGCCGCCGTCGCGCGCGGGCTGGTGGAGCACGGCGTGCGCCAGCTGGTGGTCGCCGGCGGCGAGACCTCGGGCGCCTGCGTGCAGGCTTTGGGCGTGGCGCAGATGCAGATCGGCGCGCAGATCGACCCCGGCGTGCCGTGGTGCCACGCGCAGGCGCTGGGCGGCGGGCTGCACCTTGCGCTCAAGTCCGGCAACTTTGGCGGCGACGACTTCTTCACGCGTGCTTTCGAGGTGCTGGCATGACCGAGACGCAGGCGCGCAAGGAGATTTGCCGCGTCGGCGCCAGCCTGTTCGCGCGCGGCTACGCGCACGCCACGGCGGGCAACATCAGCGTGCGGCTCGATGACGGCTTTCTCATCACACCCACCGACGCCTGCCTGGGTTTTCTCGATCCGGCGCGCCTGGCGCGGCTGGACGGCGAGGGCCGGCAGGTCAGCGGCGACCGCGCGAGCAAGACCATTGCGCTGCACGCGCGCATCTACGCCGCCGCTCGCGTGTTCGACGCGCAGACCGCCTGCGTGATCCACACCCACAGCACGCACTGCGTGGCGCTGACGCTGCAGCCCCAGGGCGGGGAGCTGCTACCCGCCCTCACGCCATACTTCGTGATGAAGGTCGGCCATGTGCCCGTCATCCCCTACCACCGCCCCGGCGCGCCCGAGGCCGCCGAGGCCGTGGCCCGGGCGATTGCGCGCTACGGCGCGCAGGGCGCTCCGCTGCGCGCCGTCATGCTGGCGCGCCTGGGGCCCAACGTGTGGCACGACAGCCCGGCCGCCGCGATGGCGGTGCTGGAGGAACTGGAGGAGACGGCGCGGCTGTGGCTGCTGTCGTCGCCCAAACCGGCCGCGCTGGACGCGGTACAAATTGATGAGTTGCGCGCTACTTTCAATGCGCGCTGGTGAGGAATAAAACATGCCGCGCTTTGCTGCCAATCTGACCATGCTCTACAACGAGCATGCCTTCCTCGACCGCTTCGCCGCCGCCGCCGCCGATGGCTTCAAGGGCGTCGAATACCTGTTCCCCTACGAGCACCCCGCTGCCGACATCGCCAAGCGCCTCCAGGATCACGGCCTGCAGCAGGTGTTGTTCAACGCCCCGCCCGGCGACTGGGCCGCGGGCGAGCGCGGCCTGGCTTGCCTGCCGGGGCGCGAGGCGGAGTTCCGTAATGGCATTGACCGCGCGCTGGACTACGCCGCTGCGCTCGACTGTCCGCGCATCCACGTGATGGCCGGCCTGGTGCCCGCCGGCCAGGCGCGCGAGGCGCTGCGCCTCCTGTACCTGGACAACCTGCGCTGGGCGGCCGAACAGGCGCAGCAGGTGGGGCGCTGCGTTCTGATCGAACCGATCAACCAGCGCGACATGCCCGGCTATTTCCTCAGCCGCCAGGACGAGGCGCACGCGCTGGTGCAGGCCGTGGGTGCACCCAACCTGCAGGTGCAGTTCGATCTCTACCACTGCCAGGTCACCGAGGGCGACGTGGCGATGAAAATCCGCCAATACCTGCCCACGGGCCGCGTCGGTCATTTCCAGATCGCCGGCGTGCCGGAGCGCCACGAGCCCGACCGGGGCGAACTGCACCACCCCTATTTGTTCTCCGTCATCGACGAGGTGGCAGCGCAGTGCGGCTGGCAGGGCTGGGTGGGCTGCGAGTACCGGCCCTGGCGCGGTGCAGTGCCGGGCGGCACCAGCACCGGGCTGGGCTGGATGGACGCTTTCAGGAACAAGGCCGCCCGCATTTGATAACGGAGGAAATTCTTATTTCTCCTTCCCCCTCTGGGGGAAGGCAGGAATGGGGGCCGCCAGCGGTGGTGGCTAAGGTGTGGGTTATGCGAACCGCGTATAAACGCCGGCCTGGCTTTCTCTGAAGGCCCGCCAATCAGGCGCCAGCCGGCCTGAACAGCGCATCGAGCACCGGCAGCAGCGTCGGAAACTCCTGCGCGAAGCGCGTGCGGTGCACGAAGTAGGCCTCGCAGGCTACGGCAAAGAATTCGGCCGGAGCAGTGGCGGCATAGGCGTCCAGCCAGGGCCAGTCACCGCCGAAGCGCTCGGCAAGAATGACCTTCTCGCGCAGTTGTTCGTAGGCCGGGTTCCATGCGTCGCGCCACAGCGCGTGTGCGGCGCGCGCGCTCGTCGTGCCCATGAAGCCCGCCGGCAGCGGAGGGCAGCCGTCGGCAGGGCCGTTCTTCATGTCGATCTTGTGCACGAATTCGTGGATCACCACGCTGTGCACCTGTTCGCCTGCCTGGCCAGCCTGCTCCACGGCCGGCCAGCTGAGCATCACCGGGCCATGCTCCATCGCCTCGCCCAGCAGCACCTCGTTGTAGTAGTGCACCACACCGGCCTCGTCGACCGCGGTGCGCCGCGCCACCGCCTCGGCAGGGTGCACGACGATGCCGACGAAGTCGTCGTACCAGGTCAGCGCCTGGCGCGGCGTGCCCCAGTGCAGTATGGGCAGGCAGGCCTGGGCGGCGATCGCCACGGCCATCGCGTCGGTGACGACGAGGCTGTGGGCACCGGTGAATTCCTTGTGGCGCAGGAAACGCGCGGCCAGCGCGCGCAGCTTGGCCTGGTCGGCCAGCGGCAGCGCGGCAAGAAAGCGGTAGTGCTGCACCGTGGGCAGCCACAGCGCGTCGTCGATCACCGGCTGCCCCGCCACCGTGGCGCGCAGCCGGTGGAGCAGGCGGCGCAGGCCGGCGGCAGCCATCAGAGCGCGCCCAGGCCCAGGCGCTTCAGGCTGCCATCAGTGCCCAGGCGCAGCACCTCGGCGCGGTGGGGGGCGTCGTCCAGATCCCAGTCGGTCAGCACGTGGCGCGTCCGACCGCCGGGCAGGGTGTGGTCGGCGGGGCGGTGGGTGTGGCCGTGGATCAGGGTCGGGGCGCGGGCCGCGCGCAGCCAGGCGAGGGCTGCGCCGGTGTCCACGTCGGCATAGATGGCGCGCGGGTTGCTCTTGCGCGCCTCGCTTTCGCTGCGGGCGGCCTTGCCATGGGCGCGGCGCGCGGTCAGCGGCTGGGCCAGCAATTGCGCCTGCCACGCTGGGTCGCGCGCCAGTGCGCGAAAGCGTTGGTATTCGACGTCGTCCAGGCACAGCGCGTCGCCGTGCGAGAGCAGCCAGCGCGCGCTGCCCAGCGTGAGCACCGTGGGGTCGTCCAGCAGCGCCACGCCGGTGGCGCGGGCAAAGCCGGCACCGACCAGGAAGTCGCGGTTGCCGTGCATGAAGTACAGCGGCCTTTGCGCGGCGGCGCGCTGCAGCAGCGCGCAGGCCTCGGCCTCGAAGCTGCCCGGCTCGTCGATGGCGTCGTCACCCACCCAGACCTCGAACAGGTCGCCCAGCAGCAGTATGGCGTCCGCCTGTGTGTGCTGCAGATAGCTAGCAAACGCGGCCAGCGTGGCCGGGTGCTGGCGGTCCAGGTGCAGATCCGACAGCAGGTCGACCGTGCGCCAGCCGGCCGGCGCCACGAGCTCGGCCATGGGCGGCACGGCCGGGGCCATGATCAGAGCGCGACGGCCTTGTCGATCACCACGGCGTCGAACGGCACGTCGTCGTGGAAGCCCTTGCGCGTGGTGCGCACCTTCTTGATCTGGTCGACGATGTCCTTGCCGTCGACCACCTTGCCGAACACCGCGTAGCCCCAGCCCTGGGGTGTGGGCGAGGTGTGGTTTAGGAAGCCGTTGTCGGTGACGTTGATGAAGAACTGCGCGGTGGCGCTATGCGGGTCGCTGGTGCGCGCCATCGCGATGGTGTAGTCGTCGTTCTTCAGGCCGTTGGCGGCTTCGTTCTCGATCGGGTCGAGCGTCGACTTCTGCTTCATGTCGGCGGTGAAGCCCCCGCCCTGGATCATGAAGCCCTTGATCACGCGGTGAAAGATGGTGCCGTCGTAGTGGCCGTTGTTTACGTAGGCCAGGAAGTTCTCGGTGCTCTTGGGCGCGTTGACAGCGTCCAGCTCCAGCGTGATCACGCCTTGCGTGGCGGTCTCGGCGACGTTGATGGTGACGTGCAGTTCGACTTTCGGGTTGCTCATGGGGGTGTCCTGTGAAAAAAATTAGGGGAGCACGGTGGCCGATTGGATCACGACCGCCGTAGTGGGCACGTTCTGGTGCATGCCGCGGTTGCCGGTGGCGACGGCGCGGATTTTGTCGACCACGGCCTGGCCCTGCACAACCTTGCCGAACACCGTGTAACCGTGGCCGTCGGGGTTGGGGGCGTTGAGCATGGTGTTATCAGCCACGTTGATGAAGAACTGCGCGGTGGCCGAGTTCGGATCCTGCGTGCGTGCCATCGCGATGGTGTAGCGATTGTTCTTCAGGCCGTTGGCCGCCTCCAGCGGGATGGGCGCGCGCGTGGGCTTTTGCGCCATGTCGGGTGTGAAGCCGCCGCCCTGGATCATGAAGCCGTCGATCACGCGGTGAAAGATGGTGCCGTCGTAATGCCCGTCCTGCACGTACTGCAGGAAGTTGGCCACCGTCTTGGGCGCCCTGGCTGCATTCAACTGCAGCACGATGTCGCCGGCGGTGGTGGCCAGCTTGACCTGTGCCGGCGCGTCCTGCGCCTGGGCTGCGCCCGTGGCGAGCAGGGCTGCCAGGGCCAGGGCGGTCAATCCGCCCAGGGCATTGCGTCGTGCAATCATCCAATCACTCCTTCATTGATCCAAATGCTGTGCCCCGGCCCGTTCGCGGGCTGCTCGTCGCGCCTGCAAACCAAAAGGTGTGACCGGGGTGGGGTGTGTTGGCCCAGCCATTGGAAAGGGGCGCTGCCGCCTGGTTTGGCGCCACTTGGCCGCTTCGGCGCGGCCCTCGCCCGAGTCCCTGGCGGGCCGGTTTATACTTGTCCGATTGTAATGGTGCGAGCATGCCCGGGCGGGACATGCACTCACTCTGGAATGCCGGCGCGGCGCCCTGGATGCGCATGCCGGCATGTTTTTTGCTGATTCCTACCCCTTTCATGAGCTTGCGTATCTACAACACGCTCACGCGTGCATTGGAGCGCTTTTCGCCGCTTCAGCCCGGCCATGTGCGCATGTACGTGTGCGGCATGACGGTGTACGACCTGTGCCACCTGGGCCATGCGCGCTCGATGGTGGCCTTTGACGTGGTGCAGCGCTGGCTGCGCGCGTCGGGCCTGGCGGTGACCTATGTGCGCAACATCACTGACATCGACGACAAGATCATCCGCCGCGCCGTGGAGAACGGCGAGAGCATCCGCAGCCTGACCGACCGCATGATCGACGCGCTGCACCAGGATGCCGACGCGCTGGGCATTGCGCGCCCCGACCACGAACCGCGGGCCACCGACTATGTGCCGCAGATGCAGATCATGATCGGCCGTCTGCAAGCCCATGGCCTGGCCTACCAGGCCGAGGGCGGCGACGTCAACTTTGCGGTGCGCAAGTTTCCAGGCTATGGCCGCCTGTCGGGCAAGTCGATCGACGAACTGCACGTTGGCGAGCGCGTGGCGGTGCTTGACGGCAAGAATGATCCGCTGGACTTCGTGCTCTGGAAGTCGGCCAAGCCCGAGGAACCGGCCGAGGTGAAGTGGGACAGCCCCTGGGGCCCCGGGCGCCCGGGCTGGCATATCGAGTGCTCGGCCATGGGTTGCGAGCTGCTCGGTGAGAGCTTCGACATCCATGGCGGCGGCGCCGACCTGGCCTTTCCGCACCACGAAAACGAGATTGCGCAAAGCGAGGGTGCCACGGGCAAGCCCTTTGTGCAGGTTTGGATGCACAACGGGTTCATCAACGTGGACAACGAGAAGATGTCCAAGAGCCTGGGCAATTTCTTCACGATCCGCCAGGTGCTGGAGCACTACGACGCCGAGGTCGTGCGCTTCTTCGTCGTGCGCAGTCACTACCGCAGCCCGCTGAACTACAGCAATGTGCACCTGGACGACGCGCGCGGCGCGCTCAAGCGCTTGTACACCGCGCTGAGCCTGGTGCCGGCCGAGGAGGGCGTCGCCATCGACTGGACCAACCCCTACGCGGCGCGCTTCAAGGCGGCGATGGACGAAGACTTCGGCACGCCCGAGGCCATTGCCGTGCTGTTCGACCTGGCCGGCGAGGTCAACCGCAGCCGCAGCCCGCAGGCAGCCGGCCTGCTCAAGGCGCTGGGCGCGATTCTGGGGCTGCTGCAGTCCGATCCGCGGGCTTATCTGCAGGCCGGGGCGGGCGTCGACGCCGCTGAGATCGAGGCCCAGGTGGCCGCGCGAGCGGCCGCCAAGGCGGCGAAAAACTGGGCCGAGGCCGACCGCATTCGCGATGCGCTGCTGGCGCGCGGCATCGTGCTCAAGGACGGGCCGGCAGGGACGACTTGGCAGGCGCAGGCGTGAGCGGCTTTGCCGCATGGATGTCTTGAACCATGGCAGCAACCGCGCACCCTCGGCACGCGTCTGACGACGGCTCGCCGATATATTGGGCCGATGCCTGCAAGCACCTGGCACGCAAGGATCGGGTGATGAAGCGCCTGATTCCACAGCATGGCGATGCAGCGCTGCAAACGCGCGGCGATGCGTTCGTTACGCTGGCGCGCAGCGTCATCGGCCAGCAGATCTCGGTCAAGGCGGCGCAGCGCGTCTGGGATCGCTTCGCCGCGCTACCTGCGGAGATGAACCCCACCGAGGTACTGCGCCTGCGCGTGGATGACATGCGCGCGGCAGGCCTGTCGGCGCGCAAGGTCGAGTACATCGTCGACCTGGCGTTGCATTTTGACGCCGGCAAGCTGCGCCCCGGGCAGTGGCAGGACATGGCTGATGAGGCCATCATCACCGAGCTGACCGCTATCCGCGGCATTGGCCGCTGGACGGCCGAGATGTTCCTGATCTTTCACCTGATGCGGCCCAACGTGCTGCCGCTGGACGACGTCGGCCTGCTCAAGGGCATCAGCCTCAATTATTTTTCTGGTGAATCGGTCAGCCGCAGCGATGTACGCGAGGTGGCCCAGGCCTGGCAGCCTTGGTGCAGCGTGGCCACTTGGTATATTTGGCGCTCTCTGGATCCTCTGCCGGTGAGCTATTGAACCGTGCGGCAGCCTGCCTGCCATCCACACAGACACACGCATTGCGCGCCCGTGCGGCGCCCCGGCCCGAGCGGCCAGACGAGGAGAACCACTTTGGCGAAAAAGACATTCCTGGATTTCGAGCAGCCCATTGCAGAGCTCGAAACCAAGATCGAGGAACTGCGCTATGTCCACAATGAAAGCGCAGTGGACATTTCTGAAGAGATCGACCAGCTGAGCAAGAAAAGCCACCAGCTGACCAAGGACATCTATAGCAGCCTGACGCCGTGGCAGATCACCAAGATCGCACGCCACCCCGATCGCCCCTACACGATGGATTATGTGAACGAAATCTTTACCGATTTCGTCGAAATGCATGGTGACCGGCATTTCGCCGATGACTTTTCCATGATCGGCGGTCTGGCGCGCTTCAACGGTCATCCCTGCATGGTCATCGGCCACCAGAAGGGGCGCAGCACCAAGGAGCGCGCGCTGCGCAACTTCGGCATGACCCGTCCCGAGGGCTACCGCAAGGCACTGCGGCTGATGAAGACGGCCGAGAAATTCAAGCTCCCGGTGTTCACCTTCGTCGACACACCGGGAGCGTTCCCCGGCATCGACGCCGAGGAGCGCGGCCAGTCCGAGGCGATTGGCCGCAACATCTTCGAGATGGCGCAGCTGGAAGTGCCGATCATCACCTCGGTGATCGGCGAGGGCGGCTCCGGCGGCGCGCTGGCCATTGCCGTGGGCGACCAGGTCATCATGCTGCAATACTCTGTGTATTCGGTGATCAGCCCCGAGGGCTGTGCGTCCATCCTGTGGAAGTCGAGCGAGCGCGCCAAGGATGCCGCCGAGGCCATGGGCATCACGGCCCACCGCCTGAAGGCGCTGGGCCTGATCGACAAAATCGTCAATGAGCCCGTCGGTGGCGCGCACCGAGATCACAAGCAGATGGCCGCCTTCCTCAAGCGTGCGCTGGGCGATGCCTGGCGCCAGCTGGCCGACCTGAAGGCCGAGGAACTGATCGAGCGCCGCTATGAACGCCTGCAAAGCTATGGGCGCTTCACCGATACCAAGGCCGACAGCCGCTGACCCGGTCTTGCGCGCAACTTGGTAGGCATTGCCGCGCGGCCACTGCGATGACGCAGTCATTCGATGCCGCCATGGCGGGTTTCTTTCCCGGCCTGCCGCTGGCCGTCGCGCTCAGCGGCGGCGCCGACTCGACGGCGCTCCTGATTGCCTGCCACGCGCGCTGGCCGAATCAGGTCGTGGCGCTGCATGTGCACCACGGCCTGCAGGCCGTCGCCGATGACTTCGAGCGCCATTGCCGTGAGCTGTGCCTACAGCTTGGCGTGCCGCTGCGGGTGCGCCGTGTGGATGCGCGAGCGCTCCAGGGGGAAAGCCCGGAAGACGCAGCGCGCCGCGCGCGCTACCAGGCCCTGCAGGAATTGGCGGGGCCTGTGCGCGATATTGCGCTGGCCCAGCACGCGGACGATCAGGTGGAGACGCTGCTGCTGGCGCTGTCGCGCGGCGCCGGTGTGCCAGGGCTGGCCGCGATGCCAACGTGCCGTGTGCGTGGCGGCATCGCTTGGCATCGGCCATTGCTCTCGGTTGCTGCGGACGAGGTGCGCGCCTGGCTGCGCGCGCGCGGCGTCGCCTGGGTCGAAGATCCGAGCAATGCTGATCTGCGCTATACACGTAATCGCATCCGTCGCCAGTTGCTGCCGGCGTTACAGCAAGTGTTCCCGCAGTTTCGCGACACCTTCACGCGCAGCAGCCGGCATGCGGCCCAGGCCGCTGAGCTGCTACAGGAACTAGCGGCGCTGGATCTGGCGCAGGTCGGCACGCCCCCATGTGTGGCGGCGCTGCAGGCCTTGAGCCAGGCACGCCAGGCCAATGTGCTGCGCCACTGGTTGCTGTGCAGCCATGGCGCCAGCGCCAGTGCGGCGCAATTGGCTGAACTGCAGCGCCAGATTGGCGCATGCACCACCCGAGGGCACCGCATCGATATCAAGGTGGGCATTGGCCATGTGCGGCGCGAAGGCCTGTATTTGACTTGGTACAATTGACAGGTTTTGGCTCACTCTATCGAGCGGATCGTCGGCGCACCAAAACAATTTTCTCGAATCGCGCCGTGAGTAACGCTCCGTCATCGCAGATTTTTCATGGCACTGTACGTTCACAAATACGGCGGAACGTCGATGGGCTCGACCGAGCGCATCCGCAACGTCGCCAAACGTGTCGCCAAATGGGCGCGCGCCGGCCACCAGATGGTGGTGGTGCCCAGCGCCATGAGTGGCGAAACCAACCGCCTGCTGGGCCTGGCCAAGGAGCTTTCTCCGGGCAAGGCCAGCGACGCCTATCACCGCGAGCTTGACCAACTGGCAGCCACGGGCGAGCAGGCCTCATCGGCCTTGCTGGCCATTGCACTGCAGGGCGAAGGCATGCAGGCGGTGAGTTACACCGGCTGGCAAGTGCCGGTGCGCACCGACAACAGCTACACCAAGGCGCGCATTGAATCCATCGACGACCAGCGGGTGCGCGCGGATCTGGATGCGGGCAAGGTCGTAATCATCACGGGCTTTCAGGGTATTGATGCGCAAGGCCACATTACGACACTGGGGCGTGGAGGTTCCGACACCTCGGCCGTGGCCATTGCGGCGGCGCTCAAGGCCCACGAGTGCCTGATCTATACCGATGTCGATGGCGTCTACACCACTGATCCGCGCGTAGTTCCCGAAGCGCGCCGCCAGGCGACGCTCAGCTTCGAGGAAATGCTCGAAATGGCCAGCCTCGGCTCCAAGGTGCTGCAGATCCGCTCGGTTGAATTTGCGGGCAAGTACAAGGTGCCGTTGCGCGTGCTGTCCAGCTTTACGTCCTGGGACGTCGACATCGACGAAGAAGCCAGGTCAGGCACATTGATCACCTTTGAGGAAGATGAACAAATGGAAAAAGCCATTGTCTCGGGCATCGCGTTTTCGCGCGACGAAGCTAAAATTTCCGTGCTTGGCGTGCCGGACACGCCTGGCATCGCATATCAAATACTGGGGCCGGTGGCGGCTGCCAACATCGACGTGGACGTGATCATCCAGAACGTCGGCAAGGAGGGCAAGACCGACTTCAGTTTCACGGTCAACCGCAATGACTACCAGCGTGCCACCGAACTGCTCAAGAGCAAGGTACTGCCTCAGCTCGGCGCGCAAGAGGTCATTGGTGACGACAAGATCGCCAAGGTCAGCATTGTCGGCATCGGCATGCGCAGTCATGTCGGGGTTGCCAGCCAGATGTTCCATGCGCTGAGCGAAGAGGGAATCAACATCAAGATGATTTCGACATCAGAGATCAAGACCTCAGTGGTGATTGACGACAAGTACGTTGAGTTGGCCGTGCGTTGCCTGCACAAGGCGTTCAATCTGGACAAGGCCTGACTTTGAATCGTTGAATGTTTCTTTGTGACACTAAAAATTGAGCTACAATTCCATCCCTTCGCTGCTTGTGGCGCTTCTCTTTTGGGTAGCTGTTGCGGGTGGTTGAAGAGGAGGGCGAATAAAAAGTTCTTCGGTGGTTGCAAGAGGTGTAAAAGCTGATGTACACTACAAGGCTTCGCTGAT